>NZ_JBNHEP010000207.1:0-43875 GCF_050015995.1 Dapis brunnea BLCC-M229
AACTGGAGCATTTTGTCATCTAAAATATTAATGAAAAAACTTTGTACTGTCCAGTTTTATAGCCTTAAAAAAAAATCCCCAACAGCAACGTTAACCTGCAGAATATAGGTTATATCATGTCCGGTAGCATAGACATCTCTAAAAATTAAAGATTCCTTCTATAAAACCCTTTTAGGGACGTTCCATAGAACATCCCTACATTCTTTTTTTGGAGATGTCTAATCAGAATTTAGTACCACATTCAGGGCAGAAATTATTAGTAGCAACACTTTCGTATCCACAATTGCTGCAAATAATTGACTCCACCGCTTGCTCAAGCTGTTTGCGAATAGGCAACCCCAGCATTTGAGCATTACTCTTACCAGGAGCAATCATTGGATAACAATTTTCATCCTTAGTCACGCGAGCATCCATTAAAACAGGACCATCGTAGGCTAACATTTGAGCGATCGCCTCTTTCAATTCATCCCGACGAGAAATTATTATCCCCTTCACCCCATAAGCTTCAGCCAACTTCACAAAGTCTGGCATTCCCACTTCCATATTAGAAGAAGAATAACGCTCGCCAAAAAATGCCTGTTGCCACTGACGGACCATACCTTGCCAGCCATTATTAATAATCACCGTTTTAACATTAATACCATAATGCGCCAGAGTACCCAACTCCTGAATATTCATCTGAATACTAGCATCACCAGCAATACAAATTACCTCTCGGTTTGGCAATGCCACCTTCGCACCCATAGCAGCAGGCATCCCATAACCCATAGTACCCAAACCTGCACTAGAAATCCATTGCCGAGGACCATTTTTCAGAAATTGAGCTGCCCACATTTGATGCTGACCAACATCAGTAGTATAGTAAGCATCTGGAGCCATTTTACCAATTTCATTAATCACCTCTTGGGGTGACATACTATCTGGATATTCGGGAGCGACTAATGGATAATCTTGTTTCCAACGATTAATTCGTTCTAACCAAAGTTGAGTTTGATTAGAATTAACTGCTTCATCATTCTCCCGACAACGACTTAGCAGATCGATCAAAACTTGACGCACATCTCCCACGATAGGAACATCAGGAGTCCGGTTTTTACCTACTTCTGCCGGATCGATATCAATATGAATTACTTTGGCGTGACAAGCAAATTCATCTAACTTTCCTGTTACTCGGTCATCAAAACGGGAACCAACAGCAATTAACAAGTCACACTCACTCACAGCAAAGTTAGCATAAGCAGTGCCGTGCATTCCTAACATTCCCACTGATAGAGGATGATGTTCGTTAAAAGCACCTTTCCCCATCAAAGTAGTAGTGGCAGGAATATTAAAATGTTCTGCTAATTCTTGAATTTCTGCATGAGCCTCTGCAGAAATTGCACCACCTCCTATATACAATAGAGGACGGCGTGCTTCTCGGATTAAATTAACCGCTTGGTTAATCTGGCGAGGGTTGCCTTTAGTAGTGGGACGATATCCAGGTAGTCTGATAGAACCAGGTTCAACTGGCTCATACTCAAATTCTTCTAATCCTACGTCTTTGGGTACGTCAATCAATACTGGACCTGGACGACCTGTACTGGCAATATGGAATGCTTCAGCAACAATTCTGGCCATATCCCTAGGGTCTCGGACAACATAGGAATGTTTGACTATCGGTAGGGTAATACCATAAATGTCTGTTTCTTGGAAGGCATCAGTACCAATCATTGGTCGGCCTACTTGCCCTGTAACTATGACCATGGGAATTGAGTCCATCTGAGCAGTAGCAATACCTGTTACTAGGTTTGTTGCTCCTGGACCTGATGTGGCAAAGCATACACCTACTTTACCAGTAGCACGGGCATATCCATCAGCAGCATGGGCAGCTCCTTGTTCGTGTCTGACTAGGATATGTTCTAAGTCCCCAGCTGCTTCTACTCGGTAGAGTTCGTCGTAAATTGGCAAAATTGCACCGCCTGGGTAGCCAAATATGTGTTTGACTCCATGACGTTTAAGACTATCCATTAGTGCAAAAGCACCGGTGGCTCGTTTGAGGGTTACTTTAGTTTGTAATTGCACTGGTAGTTCCTCTCTAGATACTATTATTTATAATTAAATCTATAATTATAATCGAAAATGTGATGTAATAAAAGGTCTTTTTGACAGAAATTCTAGAAAAGTTTAAGATTCTGTATATGATTTTTTTGGTATTTTTAATATTTTGACAGCCTATTAAAAAGCCTTCTAGATAAATGTATATTTATTGACAAACAAGGCCCACTTGGCGGTGATATTAAAGGATGGCATCCTGATAAATGAGTAGACTTAACTAGCTATCAGCTTTTAGCATTTCAGCTAGCCTCCGTAGGAGGAACTGCCTTAACAGCTTGCGCAGCTCTGGGTTAAAATACTCTGCAACCCTAAGGGCAGGATTGTTTAGGAGGGGTTGAAATCCCCTTCTAAACTTTAAAAAAATAATCTTGCTGACTGCTGACTGCTGACTGCTGACCGCTGACCGCTTTTTTAAATATAGTGTAAGGAGTGAATAACTTGAAAAAAGTAGAAGCTATTATTCGGCCTTTTAAATTAGACGAGGTGAAAATTGCTCTCGTTAATGCAGGTATCGTGGGTATGACTGTTTCTGAAGTCAGAGGGTTTGGGCGTCAGAAGGGGCAAACCGAAAGATATCGGGGTTCTGAGTATACGGTTGAGTTTTTGCAGAAGCTCAAGATTGAGATTGTAGTTGAAGACGACCAAGTAGATATGGTTGTTGATAAGATTATTAGTGCTTCCCGTACAGGAGAGATCGGCGATGGTAAGATTTTCATTTCTCCAGTAGATAGAATTGTCCGAATTCGGACTGGGGAAAGTAATATGGAGGCAATTTAGTTCTAGGGACGGATTTTGTCATAGGTGTTAGGTAGTAGGTAATCCGTCACCTGTTATCAGCAAGACGGTCAGTGAAAGATTAATTTTTTTCATACCTAAAACCTAATACTTTCTTCTCCGTTATCAGTACCTCTTTCTCGTTAGCACCTTCTGGAACTTGGATAATATGAAATAAATTGATAAATCGCACATTAGTAGCTATTAATTTTTCCTTTAAATTAACTTCTGTTGTTGAGTATTAATAAAGACGGCGATCGCCTTAATTTTTTTGTATTAAAATTTTGTTTATAACTTAACCATAAGTTTCCAAACATAATTAGTAAAAATAGACTTTTAATCTAATTTAATGATAAATCTAACATATCAAATATTTTTTGAAAATACATCCTGTCATTACTTAAAATTTCCTCAATCCAATAATTAATCAACAGATGCACCCTCTTATCTTTTGCTATCCACTCAATGTTACTAATGTCTTCTTTGATAACTTCCATAAAACATTTAATATATGCTTCTTTCAAAAAATCATAACCAATATGACCATGAGATAGCCATCTTACAATTTCAAAAGATGTTTGATTAATGAGTTGAATATAAATTTTATAATTTTGCTTGATTTCTGAAATTTTACTATCAGATACACTACGTTTATCGGTCAAAAAATCTAACCAATCTTCTAATAAAAAGTTTATTTCCCCAGAGGTTAACTCAATAAAATCTCTCCAAGAAACACCTGATTCTATTTTTTGTAACAGTTTACTTTTAGTAGCAGCTAAACCAATAGTACAAGCTGAATATATTACGGACTTAAAAATTTGTTTAAATAAATTTGTGGCTGTTTGGGGATTAGGTATTGTTGTATTTATATTAAAAAAGTTACTAACTATATCAAGTTCAAATAAATAATTTTCTAATGAATGCCCTCGTGTTCTAATAATTCGTTTTTCTATATTATGTCCGGGAAAATTGTCTTGCAATATTTGAGTTTTTTCATAATCCCAATCAAATAAATACAACTCCCGGTCTATAAAAGCGATAAATCTCTGACTGTAAGATTTATCGGCTATATTATTTGCAATTTCTTCAACTTTTTCTTTATTACTACCTTTTCCTGATTCAGATTTAATTAAAGATTCTGCTGAATCTACAAAAACCTGTTCAGTTAGTTCTGGTTTATCTATTTCATTTGCCAAATAAGACAACATTCTTTCTAGAAAATATTTATCATTTTTGCCTTCAACTAAAATATGTTTTTTACTACTATTCATCAAGTAAACTCGATACTCTTTTGGAGTATATTTTGGAGTGCTTTTTTGCATTATTACTACTTTTCCTCTTCTTTTTAATTTTGATTTTAATTATCTACTAAGTAGGTAGGTGGGAAAATTTACCAAGTATGTCATTGGGACTGGAACGGAGTGGAAGGAAGCAATCTCAATAGTTTCGATTGCTTTAACATTGTGATGTTTATTCGCGCCTCTCTACTTATCGTTATAGAAACTATTTAATAATTTTGAATTATTTGAGGTTCAAGTATTATTATTTCGTCTTCATAGTCAGCTCCAACTACTGGAGAATGCGTACAAGCAATAATTTGTTTTTTACCTAATTGTTGAGAGATTTTTTCTAATAATTTCCGTTGCCAATCAACATGAAGAGAAATTTCAGGTTCATCAATTAAAACTATATCTTGTTCGCTCATCTGAGAGGCAGCATATATCATGGTTAAAATTTGACGTTCTCCTGATGATAATGCTTGACTTATTCCAGGAATAGGAGCCATACCATTATGAAAATTTATGCCTAAAGTTGGTAAGTTTTTG
The DNA here is from genome assembly GCF_050015995.1 of Dapis brunnea BLCC-M229. Classification (NCBI taxonomy): domain Bacteria; kingdom Bacillati; phylum Cyanobacteriota; class Cyanophyceae; order Oscillatoriales; family Microcoleaceae; genus Dapis; species Dapis brunnea. The sequence continues at coordinate 4,695 of NZ_JBNHEP010000207.1, forward strand.
AAGATAATTTCTATCTCTTTACTATCTAAAAAGGAGTTAACAGCATCTAGATATTTCTCAATATTATGAAAGTAAGTTTTCTGTTCATCAGATATTTTTTGCAGTGCTTCTCTGTAAGTAATTAAAATCCTGACAGCAGCATCTTTCGATTGTTCATCAGCTTGAAATGATTCAACAGCAGTGCGGAGGTCTTCAAGCATTTGAAATTTAAGCTCGTTACTGAGTTGTTTGATTTCTTCTAGAATTGAATTTGAGTCTTCTTCTACAGGTTTGGAATTTTTGGAAAGAGTATTAAATATTTGAGGTAGAATGTTGCCTAAATATTTTTGTTGTGCTTGGTTTAGTTGATAAAAAGCTTGAGAAATTTCTTGGTTTAATGCTTGCTCTATTTCAATAACAGATGGATAGTTAAGCAAGGGTACAAATTCTCCAAAAATTTGACGTGCAAAATTAGTTTTTTGTTGCTGCTTTTTTTCATCAGAAATATCTTTGAGTTTGCCACTTTTTTCCTGTGTTGATGCCCAAGCTTCTATCATACTTCTAAAAGCTGGAAAATAAGCTGCTGTTATTAATTTTTGTTCTGATGATTGATTGAGAATATTGTAATTTATCGGTACTTTTGCCGCAGCAGAAAGCGCAGTGGTTATTGATTGTTCTTCTGACGATTGATCTGGAATTTTATTACAGAGGTCTGCCACAGTAGAAGCAACTTCAGAAATCACAGGAAAAAGCTTTCTATTAATTTCTTTAGTTTTTTTGACTATAATTTTCGTTGCTTCTACTCCATTCAAAGATAATATAATTTCCTCATCATTTCTATTATTTTTTAATTCGACTTGACTTTCATCGCTCATCCTCAAATTAATGTAATCAAAATCAATAAAAGCAAATCTTTCATAGTCTTCATTCAGTAAATTAGCAATAATATGTAGCAAAGTAGTTTTCCCTTTGCCATTTTTAGCAAATAAAACATTAATTCCTTGATGAAAATCTAAATTTATATCAAAAATTCCATAAATTCCTTTACCTTCAAGGTGCTTTATATATACAGACATATTGTTATTATTCCTGTTTAAATTTACATCTGTTCTATTTATTTTACCTTCATAATAGTCATAATTACAGTATAGTCGTTAATATAAGAAGATGTACATTAAACCAAAACTATAACATGACCAAAACCTTTGACTTCCAAGAAGAATACGACATCATCGTAGTAGGCGCCGGACACTCTGGTTGCGAAGCCGCCCTTGCTTCCGCACGCCTCGGTTGCCATACCCTCCTACTGACTCTCAACCTGGATAAAATTGCTTGGCAACCATGTAACCCTGCTGTTGGCGGACCTGCAAAATCGCAACTTACCCATGAAGTAGATGCTTTGGGTGGAGAAATTGGCAAAATGGCAGACCGCACTTATCTGCAAAAACGCATTCTCAACTCTTCTCGCGGACCTGCTGTTTGGGCGTTACGCGCTCAAACTGACAAACGGGAATACGCTACTGTTATGCGTAATATTGTGGAAAACCAAGAAAACCTCCGAGTTCGGGAAAGCATGGTGACAGACTTGGTTTTGGGAGACAACGACGAAATTATTGGAGTAGAAACCTACTTCGGTGTTGCTTTCAAATGTAAAGCTGTCATCCTCACTACCGGAACTTTCCTAGGTGGAGTCATTTGGGTAGGTAATAAGTCGATGCCAGCAGGCCGTGCCGGAGAATTTCCGGCGATCGGTTTGACTGAAACTCTGAATAAACTTGGTTTTGAAACCGGACGCCTGAAAACTGGTACACCTGCCAGAGTTGACAAACGTTCGGTTGACTACACCGATCTGGAAGAGCAACCAGGAGATGAAAAGGTGCGTTGGTTTAGTTTCGATCCGGAAGTTTGGGTAGAAAGAGAACAGATGTGTTGTTATCTCACCCGCACTACTCCAGAAACTCACAAATTAATTCGCGATAACTTGCATTTGTCTCCTGTTTATGGTGGGTGGGTGGATGCAAAAGGTCCCCGTTATTGTCCGAGTATTGAGGATAAAATTGTCCGGTTTGCTGATAAAAGTAGTCATCAAATATTTATTGAACCGGAAGGTCGCGATATTCCTGAACTTTATATTCAGGGGTTTTCGACTGGTTTGCCAGAGAAATTGCAATTACAAATGTTGCGCAGTTTGCCTGGTTTAGAAAATTGTGTGATGTTGCGGCCTGCTTATGCCGTGGAATATGATTTTTTGCCTGCGACTCAATGTTATCCGACGTTGATGACTAAGAAAATTGAGGGGTTATTTTGTGCTGGTCAAATTAATGGTACGACTGGATATGAGGAGGCAGCAGCTCAGGGTTTTGTGGCGGGAATAAATGCGGTTAAATTTGTTAAGAATGAAGAGATGATTATTTTCCCCAGGGAACAAAGTTATATTGGAACTTTGATTGACGATCTATGTACAAAAGATTTGCGAGAACCCTATCGAATGTTGACGAGTCGTTCCGAATATCGTTTAATTTTACGGTCTGATAATGCCGACCAAAGACTAACACCTTTGGGTAGAGAAATTGGTTTAATTGATGACCGTCGGTGGGAGTTATTTGAGAGGAAGCAAACTAATATTAATGGGGAAAAAGCTCGGTTAAAGTCAACTCGAATTAAAGAATTAGAAGAGGTAGCTATTAATATAGTTGCCGATACTCAAACAAAAATCAAAGGTTCGATTACTTTAGCAGATTTGTTGCGCCGACCAGGTTTCCATTATGTAGATTTAGAAAAGTATAATCTGGGGAATTTAGATTTAAAATTAGTTGAAAAAGAAGGAGCCGAAATTGATATTAAATATTCCGGTTATTTGCAAAGACAACAAAATCAAATCGACCAAATTAGTCGGCAAGAAAATCGGAAATTGCCTGCTAATTTAGATTATTTTTCTATTGCTACTTTATCCATGGAGGCGCGGGAAAAATTGTCAAAGGTTCAGCCTTTAACTATTGGGCAAGCGTCTCGAATAGGGGGAGTAAATCCGGCAGATATTAATGCTTTGTTGGTTTATTTGGAAGTGCAATATCGACTTGTGGAAGTTAAAAGTTAAAGGTAGTCTCTGACTTAGCTTTTGTAAGGTGCGTTTTCGGCTGTCGCAGACATTAAACACTGCGTGACATGAAAATGAAATGTAACGCACCACCTACAATGTTAATTTTCGTGCGTTACATTGACGGCTGAATCCTTCATGAAAAACGCTATAGTAGTCATATTATTTTTGCATAAAATGTTGATTGAACGTTTAGAAAATATACATTGGAATCAAGCACCTAAAATCATATCTTTATTTTCTGGTTGTGGAGGGATGGATTTGCCATTTCACTATGCAGGATTTAACTTGGTTTGGGCAATTGATTCTAATTTTTATGCCTGTAAAACTTTTGAAAAAAATATTTCTAATATTATCGAGAATAATCAAATAGAAAACATAAATATTGCTGAAGTTCCAGAAGCAGATTTAATTACAGGAGGTTTCCCTTGTCAAGATTTTTCAATGATTTGGAAACGCCCTGGTTTAGAAGGTACTAGAGGCAATCTATATACCTACTTTTTAGAATTTGTTAAACGAAAACAACCAAAGGCATTCATAGCAGAAAATGTCAAGGGTTTATTAAGTGCAAATAAGCATCAAGCAATTAAACAAATAATATCAGATTTTGAAAGTATATCTCCTGGTTATTTAGTCAAACCTAAACTATATAATTTTGCCGATTATGGAGTACCTCAGTTTAGACAAAGAGTCATTTTAGTTGGTATTAGAATGGATACAGGTTTTAATTTTATTCATCCTACACCAGAATATGGTATTGGTAAAAAATATCCCCATATAACTGCTGGTAAAGCACTCAAAAATGTCGAAAAAATTCCCTATAATAATGAGCATCAAAAAATTCAACCTCGAACAATTGAAATCTTAAAAAGAATCAAACCAGGAGGAAATTTTACAGACATTCCTAAAGATAGTCCCTACTATGTAAAAGGAATGATTAGTCATGTTTATCGACGTATTCATCCAGACAAACCTGCTGCTACAATTATTGCTGGTGGAGGTGGTGGAACATGGGGTTATCATTATCCAGAACCAAGGTCTTTAACAAATAGAGAAAGAGCAAGATTGCAAACATTTCCTGATGATTTTATTTTTGAAGGTTCTTTTACTGAAATTCGGCGACAAATTGGTAATGCAGTACCTCCAGATGGAATTGTTTCTATTGTTGAATCTTTGATTCCACTATTCAAAAATGATTATCAGGAAATAGATTTATATAGTCTGAGTAAACATTTACAAGCTATGTCAATCAAAGAAAGATTAAAATTAGCAGAATCAGAATTAGATAAACAACCAATACAGTTAAGTTTACTGTGATTTTTGAGATTAATTTTATGGCTATATATACTAATCATCCAGATTTTGGAGGTGCTTTTGGAAAGCAACTTAGCACACTTTTAAAGGAAGCTACTTCTGTTACTATTGCATCTGGTTATACTTCAGGAACTACAGTCAAAAAGTATCAAGAAGATATAGCTAGAATTGTGAATAATGGCGGAGATTTTACATTATTAATCGGGATGGGAATTTTTGAAGGATTAAACAGACATACCTATAATACATTAGGTGAATTAAATAGCTTTATATTATCTGCAAATCCTAAATGTGGAGGTGTCAGATTTATCTGGAACCCACCACCATTTCATGGCAAAATTTATAGGATAAAATTTCAAAATGAATTGCTTTATTTTGCAGGGTCTTCAAATTTTTCTCAAAGAGGATTGTTTGATAATTTAGAGTTTACCTGTAAAATTAGTGATACTGCTATAATCAATCAAACAGAGACCTATCTTAATTGGTTACTAACTGATAATATATCTGTTAATTTTGCTAAATGTGAATCATTTCCGATTATTGAATCAGTCAAGGAAAACCGCAAAAAAGTTTCTTTTCAGAAAGCAAAAACAAAACCAGTTATTAATTCTACGGCTCCTTATTTAGATATATCTTTAGCTAGAGTTGATAACCAACAACGTTCCAACTTAAATGCTTTTTTTGGCAAAGGAAGATGGAATAGAAAAACAGGTATTGTAATTCCTAGAGACTGGTTTGAAGTAGAAATTATTGTCGATATAGCTACAACTAAAAATTCTATTTATCCTAAAGGAGATTTTGTTGCTTACACTGATGATGGTTTAGTATTTCCTTGTCGAACTCAAGGTGATTATTATAAAAATATCAGATCGAGAGATGACTTAAAAATCTTAGGTCATTGGATTAAAGGAAAACTACAAAAAAAAGGAATTTTACAACTATTTCAACCAGTCACAAGTCAAACATTAGAAGAATATGGTAAAGATTATATTCGGATATATAAACTATCTGATTCAAATTACTACTTAGAGTTTTAAGTAATAATAATGATTCAGCATTTTATGTATATGCAACAAAATATAAAGTACAATGGAAACAAGACTGCTGAAATTTTTCATACCACAAGGAATATGATAAACCAACCTAACAAAGAAGCAATTATTATCCGTACTGAAAGAGGTCTGACGATTTCAGGTACTCGTATTACTCTCTATGACATTATGACAAAATAAAAGCTGAGTATCCACCCAAGTACATTCGCGATGCCTTCGACCTTACTGAGGAGGAACTTCATGGTGTTCTTTCTTATATTAAAAACCATCAAGTAGAAGTTGAGGCAGAGTATCAGGAAGTTTTGAGGATAGCAGAAGAAATTCGAGCATATTGGGAAGAACGGAATCGCGATCGCTTGGCAAAAATTGCGGCAAGTCCTCCCCGTCCAGGATATGAAGCAGTTCGAGTTAAACTGATAGAAAGGAAAACCAAGCGTCAAGAAAGAAAACAATGATTATTTTGGTTGACTACAATTTAAACCGAGAAGCTATCTTGCTTTCTGGAAGTCTTGTTAATGGAGGATGGTTAGACCTTAATGTTAATTTTCAGTGTGTTACGCTGACAGCTAAATCTTTACGTTCTATTTATCAAGAAATCAGCTCTTTTTTGTAAGATAAATCCTGAATAAAGGATAGAATTAAATATAGTTTATTTTTTAAATTGGATGATGAATATTATCTTAACTCCCGAACAAGAAAAATTTCTTCAATCCCAAATTAATAAGGGAAGATATACCAATATTCAACAGGCGATAGATGTCGCTTTAAAACTATTAGAAAAACAAGAACAAGATTATCAAGAATGGCTTGATGAAACTCGCGCTCAAGTTAAAGTAGGTTTAGAACAATTAGAAAGGGGTGAAAAAGTTGATGGAGAAATTGTTATTGCACAATTAAAGCAAAAATTTCAGCTTGGCAATGAAAAATCAAGAAGTTGGTTTGATAGTTGGTAGTGCCATTGGTACTTCCATCGTTATTTGCGCGATCGCCCACTCAGCAGCAAAACTAATCCGCGCCGTTCGTAGCTAAAGGTTTCTCTGGTTCGGTGTGTTACACTGACGATTTTCATGTCGCCTAGTAAAGCGCACCTTACTGCTACACATCTGTGATTAGATTATGTTGGGTTTCGTTCCTCAACCCAACCTACATGAGTAGCGATCGCTCCTCTACAAGAAAGAAGTCAGTCTACTACTGGACTGACACAACTAAAATTGTGCGTTACGACGGATTGCTAAATCACTTTCATAGTATGAATTTAAGCCGTCTAACACACCCTACAATTTTGCACTACAAGAAAGAAGTCAGTCCAGTAATGGCGTGTCAAACTTGAAAATGTGGATTAAAAAACCTAACCCCCCAACCCCCTTCCCAGGGCAAACGCATCTTATTTTGAAGTTCTGACAGGGCAAGGATGTCAGGGTTCTGAGTATTTATACTTATTAGATATCTAAATCTTAACGGTAGAAGGTTCCAGAATTTAGATGCGTTTGCCCTGTCTCTGAGATTTACTTTCTTGATTTTTTCAACAACTGAATAAAACTGAACTTTCCTGAATAAAACTGAACTTTCCTGAATAAAACTGAACTTTTCTGAATAAAACTGAACTTTTCTGAATAAAATTCTACGACATTTGGTGTAGATATACCCCAAAATACAGAGTAAGAAATACCTGTCAGAAGTTAATTTACATTGACTAAAAATAGCTACTTTCCTCTCCCAGCCTCAATTATAATTGCATCAATCTATATTAAAAATCGAAATTCTATAGACAAATTTTCCATCTAAAAGTTCAGTTTTATTCAGGTGGAAAATTCCTGAACTTTCCTGAACTTTTCAGTATTGTTTTTTCTAGGAATTTCAGCGATAGTACTTATCGAAAAGGAAAAGAGAACAATCTTTTCCTAACTACCCAAAGATAAGTCCACACTTTGAAGGAAAAAAATAGATAATGGAAGAAAGAATAAGGTTCGATAACGGAAATATCGAAAATCAAGCAATTCTTGAAATTAATGATAAGGCTGTTGCAACTTTAGAAAGCACTACAGATACTAAATCCTTCAACGATTTAGTAATTGAGCCTTGGGTTCCAGTGGCCAGACCTTGGTCTGTAAAACAAGTAAGAGGGAAAGAGTATTCTGATAATGCGGATAAGGATACAAATGGATTACCCGATCCGGGACAGACATTACTTTGGGCAGGGGATGGCTCGACAAGTAATGGGGCAGATTATCCCACTGGTGGTCAAGTAGATGCTATGGCCAACTCTGGTGATGCTTATTTTAATTATCTGGTTGAAGACAAGGCTGCAATGCTGTTTTCAACTACCTATGAAGATCAAATCAGATATGAACTGCCACAAGTACCATTTAGTCGTGTCTGGGCTAATAAAGATCAGATCGATCAACCAGGACCATCGATAGATCAGGGAGTTCACGATGTGGATGCTCTAGAAGTATGGGGCCCTGAAAACTACTCTGATGCCACTTATTACTCTGTGTACGGTGATGTTACTTTCGATCCTCTCACCAATAATGTTGTCTCTGGAGCAGTTTTCGATCAAAATAATAACGTCATATTCACAAGGGAAGAAATTGCTAAAGCTGTCGGAGATGTTACTCAGATTAACCCGGAGAAACTATTGGGCTACGTGAATGTAGATGCCATGGTAGTATCCGGAAGACGAATTGTTTTCAGTATTGACTCCATCCCAGAATTAGGTTTAGATGGAGGTGAAATTTTTGTTTACGACCAATGGACTGGTGCTAGTAACTTCTTATCTCATGGTGGGCATATCTGGGACACTGACTTTGATATTATGGGTAAATACGGCACTCTAACCGAGAATATTAACGCTTTGGAGGTTGTACCGGTTCACAGTTTCTTGGATAGCGAACCAGCGATTGACACTTTCTTGGATAGCGAAGCGGTGATTACCCATGATTCTGTAATTTTTTAGCTTCCGATTTTTGATATTCTAGATTTTTCAGCAGTTCCTAATGGGAAATAACTTTTAGCGGGACTTACCGACTTGGCAATAGAAAATCAAGAAGTTGGTTGTATTCCTGGTGGTGTTATCGGTACTTGAATAGTTGCGCGATCGCCCACTCAGCAGCAAAACTAATCCGCGCCGTTGGTAGTTAAAGGTTTCCCTGGTTCGGTGTGTTATACTGACGATTTTCATGTCGCGCAGTAAAGCGCACCTTACTGCTACACATCTGTGATTAGATTATGTTGGGTTTCGTTCCTCAACCCAACCTACATGAGTAGCGATCGCTCCTCTACAAGAAAGAAGTCAGTCCAGTAGGGTGCGTTAATGAAATGTAACGCACCACCTATTAGAAAAATTTCACTATTCATCTCTCATAGCTGAGTGCTTGAGAAAATGAATTAACTATTGCTTTATACGCAACAGTTGGAAAATTTCGCTATTCATCTCCCATAGCGGGGTACTTAAGAAAATGAATTGACTATTGCTTTATACGCAACAGTTGGCAAATTTCACTATTCATCTCCCATAGCGGGGTACTTAAGAAAATGAATTAACTATTGCTTTATACGCAACAGTAGGAAAATTTGACTATCCATCTCCTTTGATTTGGGTGCTCGATCAAACCTAAATTCTGAATTCAGTGAAACGGTATTACTACTCCAATTCCTCACATTCCAAAAGACTAAATTGACTAACAGGATAATCTAGAGGCAAAAACGTATAACCTAATGGCGAACAACTAGACTTAACTACCTGAGTAAAACTAATTCTTGACTCTTGCCGATCGCCATTCCCTAAAAAAGTTATCTCACCTGTAGCACCGTAGGAACTAAAATTTTCACTTGCTAAAGCTTTTTGAAGAGCAATACGATTTAATTCTTTTCGTTCCGGGAGTGACTCTAAAGCAGTAATCAAAGCCTGAACAGAATCATAAGCAAAAGCTGTACGCCAACTCACAGCACCTCCCCAAAGTTCTTTTGCTTGTTGAGGAAAATCTAGATTAGGACTATTTAAACTGTGCCAAGGTGTAGCTACTACAAGATTTCTCTCTGCTTCGTCAGCACCAAACTTGAGAGCATAATCACTATAAAGACTATCTCCAGCAATAATGGGTAAATTCAACTGCCAATTTGCTTTTATTACCTCTATTCCCTTAGATAAACTGAAAATATCTGGTAATAATACTATAGCTGTAGCCTCTTGTTTATCTGCTCTATCTATAGCAGCACTCGCATTAAAAGCAGTTCTCGATAAATCAAATTTTTCATCCAGGTCTTTAACTATTTTGCCACCACCTGCGGTGAAACTAAGACTAAATTGATTTTTGAGAGATTCGCTGTAAACATCATTAGGGATATGAAATAAAGCTACTTTTGGCTGTTCGTCTTCAGATTGACTAATTAGGTAACTAGCCATTGCTTGAGCCATTGTTGCATCAGATGGAATCATCCGAAACAAAAAATTATTGCGATTAGATAATTTAGAAGCATTAGCGGTAGGAGAAATTAATACCAGTTTATTATCTTCATAAGTTGGAGCTACTTTCATAGTAATTTGGCTGGAAAAATGACCAACTACAGCTAAAACTTGACCAGTTGCAGCCAAAGCATTTGCTCTTCTGACAGCTTGTGTAGAAGAGTTGACATCATCAGCAATAATTACAATTAAACCCTTACCTCCGATCCGGCGATCGCTTTGGTTAATTGCATTTTGAGCTTGAGCAACTCCCCGTAAAATTTCTAAACTATAGTTGAGAGATCGGGAATCACCAGTCATTGGCACTGTAACAGCTATAGTATAAATTTCAGTATTGTTAGCAGCCAATTTAGCATTATTTAGGTAAATTAGAGTTTCTGGATCGTTAATTTGTTTTTTTCTAGCTGCTTCTAGGAGTGTGACTGCTTGGAGATAATTACTATCAGCAAAAGCTCTGACTCCTGCTTCTTTTTCTGTTGTTGCCGAACCAGGAATTAGAATTTCTTCGCCACAACTTAACTTGTCATCAAACTTTAAAGGACAAGTTGTTGGTGCTTCAGGTAAGAAAGCAATGAAGACGGCTATTACTCCCAGTGTTAATAGAGAAATCTTGCCTAACCATTTATTAGGTTCAGGTGTAGTTGTTTGAGATTTACCCTTGAAATTAAGTAATTTTGAGTGGAGTAGTTGGGAATAAAACTGGTTTTGAGTTACAGGAGTCGTTTGTTTGTTTTGGGTAGGTTCAAGTTCAACTTCTGTTTCCGTTTCTACTTCTTGCTTACAGTCAGCAAGACGTTCGAGAATATCTTCAGTTGTTTGAGGGCGACACTGAGGCAAATTTTCTATCATCTCATCAATTAAATCTGCCAACTTTTGTGAGATGTGAGTAGCATGGTCTCGCCATATTAGTCTACCAGTTTGAGGTTCTGTGGGCAAGTTTATAGGATTTTCTGCAGTTAGTAAGTAAACTAGAGTCCGACCGATGGCAAAGACATCCGACTGTCTTGTTACTTTTCCTTCATATTGTTCTGGGGATGTGTAACCTTGAGAAATAATTCCAGTGACATCCTTGCCTTCTACTTGTTTTAAATATGTTTCTGTAACTTGCCTAGTAGCGCCAAAGTCTATTAATGCGAGTTGACCCCACTCTTGGTTTTGGGAGTCTTGCTGATTTGCCGTATGATTTTTTTTGTTCTCAATTTCGCTTTGATCACCCTCTGTTGCTCCAAGTGTTTTTGTATTATTTCCAGGTTGTGCAACATTTTTTAGAGTCAGTGAGATTGGGGATAAATTTTCGGCTTTCGTAACTTCTCTATTTTTTGCGTGAACTTGGCTACTCTGTGACAAATTCTCAGATACTATCTCTTGTACAATAGTATTATTTTGGTTTTTCCCTGTAGAACGCAAAATGATATTTGTTGGTTTAATATCCCGGTGGATACATTGATACTGATGGAGTTTGCTAATAATTTCTACTAATTGTTTTAGCCAGGCGATCGCTCGCTCTTCTTCTATAGGTTGATTGTGATGATTTTGTTTGAGCCAGTCAGATAAATTTATCCCCTTGATTTTTTCCATTACTAGACAGTGTAATAGTCCCACATCTTCTGTTGACTCGATAAAGTATCCTTCTAGTTCCACTTCTGGTAATCCAACATCGTGCAATTGTGTTAAAACATTTGCCTCTTGTTCAAACAGAAAAATGACTGCCTCCATTTTTTGGTCGTCTATTGCTTTTGGTACTTGCAATATCTTCATAATTTTTCTTGTACCACTATCATCAACTTCCCAAGTTTGACCAAAACCACAATCTCCTAGTAGTTGAATTGCTTGATAGCGGTCTTGTAATATTTGTCCAGGATTAATCATCAGTTTTTATCCCCTTGAAAAAGCAGGAGGCTTGAAACCTTATTTATTGGTCAACCTCAAACATAAATGTTATAAGGCCAGAACAACCATAAGGAAATAATTGTAAGAAGCATTTAGTTATTAGCAGTCATCTGTTCCTATGGAATGCTGGGCAAATAGCAATAGGATTCACAGGGTTAGGAAAAAATGAATAATTGATTAGTATTTTCCCTAACATCATCTTGAATATCAGCTATTTAAGCTGATAGCTGAATGCTTACTAATAATCTAGCTTACCTACATGATAAATGCTATATATACTAATATCAAGTCCAGTAGCATTGGTATTGTAAAATACGGGTAAGGAAGAATAAAGAAAACTTTATATACGGATTGAAATCCGTAGGCTTTTAGCTTAAGTCATCTCAAAGATGACTTTTGACTTGTCTGCCACCTTTTTATACTGTTGTTAATCAATGCAATCTGGTATTTAGTTATCTAGGAAAGAAGGAAGGGAACTTGAAAGTAGGAAAAAACCTTAAAATTCCTATAGATATTCACGCCTAGCTTGACACAAACTATACCAACAAACATGAAATAACATAAACTATATAGGTAATTATCAATACTATTTTTTGAGATTTTACATCTATATGAATTTGACTTTTTAGATGATATTTGATAACCTGTATTCGAGAAAAAATATATTTTTCTGCATAATAAAGTTAAGAATAATTTTCATATTAATTTAAAGATGTTTGTGAATTGAATCCCCTGACAAGTTCTGTACTTGTCAGGGAGATCGGGCAACTCATATTTTCGATTAAACTTGAAGAGAAGGTGATGAAAAAACAAATAACAATTAACTTCAAAAGAGAGAACTAAAGATGATACAAACAACATATCCAACTTATGATATTTTGAGGGCAGAACGACAACCCCTAACCTCAATATTTGCCCCAGAAAGTGTGGCCGTAATCGGTGCTACCGATAGAGTCGGCAGTGTAGGCCGCACAATCCTCTGGAATCTTATGAGCAATCCTTTTGGGGGTACGATTTTTCCAGTTAATCCCAAGCGCCATAATGTGCTAGGAATTGTTGCCTACCCAAATATCAAAGCCATACCAGAACCAATTGACTTAGCAATCATCGCCATTCCTGCTCCCATGGTTCCTGATGCTGTACGTGACTGTGTGGAAGTCGGAGTCAAGGGCGCAATCATTATCTCCGCCGGATTCAAAGAAATTGGACCAGAAGGCATAGAATTAGAACGACAAATTATGGCAACAGCCAAGGGCAAAATGCGACTGATTGGCCCAAACTGTTTAGGACTAATGAACCCCCATAGTGGACTAAATGCCACCTTTGCTAGCACTATGGCAAACCCAGGCAACCTTGGTTTCATTAGTCAAAGTGGAGCATTTTGTACAGCCGTTCTCGATTGGAGTTTTCCGGAAAACGTAGGCTTTAGTGCATTCATTTCCATAGGTTCAATGCTAGATTTAGATTGGGGCGACCTAATCTACTATCTTGGTGACGACCCCCATACCAAAAGTATTGTCATCTATATGGAATCCATTGGTAACGCGCGGTCATTCCTGTCTGCTGCTCGTGAAGTAGCATTGACCAAGCCAATAATAGTGATTAAAGCTGGTCAAACTGAAGCTGCTGCCAAAGCTGCTGCTTCACATACAGGGTCACTCACAGGTAGTGATGAAGTTCTAAATGCTGCTTTTCGTCGGTGTGGGGTGCTGCGGGTGAATCGCATCTCTGAACTATTTAATATGGCAGAAGTGATGGCAAAACAGCCACGGCTACCGAAAGGACCAAAACTAACGATTATTACTAATGCCGGAGGACCAGGAGTGTTGGCGACCGATGCTCTGATTGCTACTGGTGGAGAACTTGCACCTTTGGCAGAAGAAACAATTGCTCAACTGAATGAATTTCTCCCCACCCACTGGAGTCATGCTAACCCCATTGATATCCTTGGTGATGCTGACCCAGAGCGCTACCGCAAAACTTTAGAAGTAGCAATTAAAGATCTGAACACTGACGGTTTGCTGGTAATTTTGACTCCTCAAGCTATGACCGATCCCACTCAAACAGCCGAACAGTTAAAGCATTATGCTCAGACTTCTAAAAAACCAGTATTAGCAAGTTGGATGGGAGGGGATGAGGTAACTACAGGTGAAACTATTCTCAATCGTGCTAGTATCTCTACCTATCGTTATCCAGATTCTGCTGCCAAGCTCTTTAAGAGATTGTTTGTAAAGGAAATATAAAAAGGAGATAGGGAACAGGGAACAGGGAACAGGGAACAGGGAACAGGGAATAGGGAATAGGGAATAGGGAATAAGGAGGAAGAAATCAAGACAAATATTTGTCGCTTAAAAATCTAGGAATATATGTACTGAATACTTCTCTACCTACCAAATTTCAATCTCTTGAAGTATTACCGCTTTTAGATTTTAGTCACTCGCATGTTCTCTTAATACTTATTTTACAAACAGTCTCTAACTTTATGTGGCAGTACAATTATAATTTGCAGGGTATTTATGAAACGCCAGTGGTAGCACAAGAACAAGAAAGCGGTCCAAATTGTTCTATAGTCGAGCAAATTATCAAAACTGCTCAGGATACAGGCAGAAATATTCTTACAGAATCAGAATCAAAACAAATTTTAGCTGCTTATGGTATTCCTATTGTGCAGACTTTGGTTGCCAAAACTGAAGCAGAAGCAGTGGAACGTGCTAATATAATTGGTTATCCAGTGGTGCTGAAACTGTTTTCCGAGACAATCACCCATAAAACTGATGTGGATGGCGTGCAGTTAAATCTCAAAGATGCAGAAGCAGTAAAATGGGCATATCAAAATATTCAAACATCTGTAACTGAGAAAGTGGGGTCTGAGCATTTCCTAGGTGTGACAGTGCAACCAATGTTAAGTTTAGACCGTGGCTATGAGTTGATTATTGGTAGCAGTGTTGACCCGCAGTTTGGTCCGGTGTTAGTGTTTGGTACGGGTGGGCAGTTGGTAGAGGTGTTTAGAGACCGGGCGATCGCTCTGCCACCTTTGAATACAACTCTAGCTCGCCGGATGATGGAACAGACAAAAATTTATCAAGCGCTCAAAGGAGTAAGGGGGCGGAAAGCTGTAGATGTGGCAGCGCTCGAAAAGCTATTGGTGAAATTTAGTCAGTTGGTGGTAGAGGAACCTTGGATTAAGGAAATTGATATTAATCCTCTGTTAGCTTCTTCGGAAAGGTTGATTGCTTTGGATGCAAGGATAGTTCTCCATGACAAGAGTGTAGCTCTAGAGAAACTCCCATCATCAGTTATTCGTCCCTATCCTACTCAATATGTCAAACCTTGGCAAATGAAAAATGGCGAGGGAGTCACTATTCGCCCTATTCGCCCAGAGGATGAACCGTTGATTGTTCAGTTCCACAAAACGTTGTCAGAAGAAAGTGTGTATTTGCGTTATTTTAACTTTCTCAAGTTAAGTCGGCGTATTGCTCACGAACGGTTAACCAGGATTTGCTTTATTGATTACTATCGGGAAATGGCATTAGTGGCAGATTATAAAAATCCAGAAACGGGAAATCATGAAATTTTAGGAGTGGGTCGCTTGAGTAAGTCACATGGGGTAAATGAGGCAGAATTTGCGATGTTGGTGAGCGATCATTATCAACGTCAGGGGTTGGGTACTGAGTTGCTGTTGCGATTAGTACAGGTGGGTCGAGATGAGAAGTTAAAGCGAATTGTTGCTACGGTTTTAGCTGAGAATACACCTATGCAGCGAGTCTGTGAGAAGGTTGGTTTTCAGTTGCAACGTAGTGCTGGTGTAGTAGATGCCAAAATAGATTTATAGTTTTGACAATTTTGCTAGGTATGGGAATAGGGACAGGGAGGAGTGTGGGTAGTGTGCGCAGTGTGGGTAGTGTGGGGAGAAACTACAATCAGAGGGGTTGAATTAATTGTTTGGGCGTTGCTTCCCATACCCTCCAAACTCATCCCCCCAATAGGTTTTATATCAAATCTGGTAGCATTGGTATAATTCAGGATTAGGGAAGAATAGTCAATATTGTAGTGGCGTTTCATGTCGCGCAGCGTTAACACGCGTTGTGCGTTAGCTAAACGGCCGTTCGCCCCTACTGACGGTTGAATTATATCAATCCGAAACTAGCGGATTTGATATTATACCAAATTCAAAAAAGGAAGTTACATCTTAATTTATAATTTATTCCTACAATAAAAAATTATAAACTCCATAAATTGTAAAAATTAAACATTTTTTCCTATTTTTTTATTCTTTTTTTCTTTCCCTGTTCTCTATTCCCTGTTCCCTATTCCCTGTGTCATGACTATAGCAATATTTTATGAAATTAGACATCTCCAGAAAATAAACTTGCCCTTTATTTGCTATAAACTAGGGTTGTCAAAGTAATTCAAAAAATCATTTTCCGTGTTTTTTTCCTAAAAACATATTCCCAGTTACAGCCTATTCCATGTAAGTGTGGTACAGTGATTCTAGTAGATTTGATTAAAGACATGAAAACTTTATTCTATACTTCAAAAACTATTTAAAAATTTAGTGTCACTGTACCTCATCAACCTGGAATCCGCTGTAAGTGTTCCCTATTCCCTATTCCCTACTTTTACAAAAAGTCTATATCTTTTTTGGAGATGTCTATTGATATTACTAGAATGAAAAAGCCTTGGGAGAGAAACAATAAGTTTCACGGTAATTGAACTTCCGATCTCCCTCCTTGTCTGGTAAAAATTATTTAATAGACCTCTCCAGAAAAGAGGGAACAGGGAGAAGTAGTTGATTTTATTTTTGATTTTCACGCCTATGTCTAATAATTTTGTACCTCATTTACTTGCAAACTCCTGTAAAATCTTTTGAAAACGCTCACGAGCACACCTTGAGCGAATATGATACTACAAGCACATAATGAATGAATAATTCTTGTACACTAATTTTTTTTAATTTATCTAATATTTTATCTTTTCTTTGGGATTGGCAAAAATTAAAAACTTGTCAATAAATAAAATTCGATAATTAATTAATTATCTGAGTAAATATTATTACATTATACTAAAATATTCCTGGTTAAGTCTTGAAATAAATTAATATAACTAAACTTAATCTCTATAAGTATTTGTTACCAAATGTTAGCAAATATGGAACTGACTACTACTAAGTCTCAAAAACCCTTTTCAATTTGGTTTGAGCGTTGTCAATAAACAGTTAAGATTAGCAAATTCTCAAATTATGCAAGAAGTACACCAAGAACAGACTTACACAGAAAAAGTAAAAATTCAAGTAGAGGACGATCGTACAGGTACCAGTCTTGATACCATCAAACGAGCTATCGCTGACAACTTATACTATATACAGGGGAAAGACCTAGAGTTTGCCACCCCCTATGACTATTACATGGCATTGGCCTATACAGTGCGCGATCGCCTCCTGCATCGTTACCTAAAAACCACTAAAACCTACTCCAACCAAAACGTCAAAACAGTATATTATCTCTCAGCAGAATTTCTCATGGGTCGTCAACTAGCCAAAAACCTAGTTAATGTAGGCTGTTGGGAAGTAGGGCGTCAAGCTTTAGAAGAATCATGTCTTCAACTGGATGACTTAATTGAAAAAGAACCCGAACCAGGTTTAGGCAATGGGGGTTTAGGTCGCCTCGCCGCCTGTTTCCTTGACTCCCTTGCCACCCTAGAAATTCCCGCAATAGGCTACGGTATTCGTTATGAATTTGGTATTTTCAAACAACAAATTCATAACGGCTTCCAAGTCGAACAACCAGACAAATGGTTAAGTTTTGGCAACCCTTGGGAAATACCCCGCCATGAAGACCAAGTAGAAATTAAACTGGGCGGTTACACCGAAGCTTACACAAACAAACAAGGCAACTACCGCATTAGGTGGATACCTGCACGCACCATTATTGGAATGCCCTATGACACTCTAGTACCGGGCTATAATACCAACACAGTTAATAGTCTACGTCTCTGGAGTGCCAAAGCTAGTAATGAATTTGATTTGCAAATTTTCGACTCTGGCGACTACAACCGCGCCGTCGAAGATAAGACTGTCTCTGAAAATATTTCCAAAGTTCTCTATCCCAATGACAATATCTTCCAAGGCAAAATGTTGCGGTTACAGCAGCAGTATTTCTTTGTTAGCTGCTCTTTACAAGACATTATCCGCACTCACTTGTCACGGAATCCCAATTTAGACAACTTCCACGAAAAAGCAGCTATTCAACTGAATGATACCCATCCCTCTATTGGCGTTGCAGAATTAATGCGACTGCTGATAGATCAACATGATATGGAGTGGGAAAAAGCCTGGAATATTACCCAAAATACTTTTGGCTATACTAACCATACTCTGTTGGCAGAAGCTTTAGAGCGTTGGCCAGTTAGTATGTTTGCTACTCTGTTGCCACGACATCTCGAAATTATCTATGAAATTAATTTCCATTTCCTAGAGAAAGTTAAGAAACGTTATCCAGGGGATGATGGGCGTTTAGCAAGGATGTCACTGATAGAAGAATTTCCCGAAAAACGGGTACGAATGGCTCATTTGGCTTGCACTGGCGCTCATGCTATTAATGGTGTGGCAGCATTACATACTCAACTTTTGAAAACAGATGTTTTGAGAGATTTCTACGAACTTTGGCCGGAGAAATTTACGAATAAAACTAATGGCATTACCCCTCGTCGTTGGTTGTTAATTAGCAACCCCAAATTGGCATTACTAATTACAGATAAAATTGGCAAAAATTGGATTAAGAATTTAGAGGAAATTAAACAGCTTGAGCGGTTTATTGATGACCCAGAATTTAGGCATAATTGGAATCAGATTAAGTCTGAGAATAAACAAAATTTGGCTGCTTATATTGAGGCAAAGACTGGGATTGTAGTTAATCCTAATTCTTTATTCGATATTCAAGTCAAAAGACTCCATGAATATAAGCGTCAACTGTTGAGTGTGCTGCACATTATTACTCTTTATAATCGGATTAAACAAAATCCAGATACGGATATTTTGCACCGCACTTTTATTTTTGGAGCGAAGGCAGCACCAGGTTACTATATGGCAAAATTAATTATTAAATTGATTAATGCTGTAGGGGAAATAGTGAATAATGACCCAGATGTGCGCGATCGCCTCAAGGTAGTTTTTGTCCCGAATTTCTCTGTATCTATTGGTCAGCGAATTTATCCTGCGGCAGACCTTTCTGAACAAATTTCTACTGCTGGAAAGGAAGCTTCTGGTACTGGGAATATGAAATTTTCTCTCAATGGTGCTTTAACTATTGGTACTCTTGACGGAGCAAATATTGAGATTCGGGAAGCTGTGGGAGCTGAGAATTTCTTCTTATTTGGATTGACTGTTGAAGAAGTTAAAGCATTAAAATATCAGGGATATAACCCCGAGCAATACTATACTTCTAACAAGGAATTACGGCAGGTAATTGACCGTATTAGTTCTGGTTATTTTTCACCAGGTAAGCCAAATTTATTTCAGCCACTGGTAGCATCTTTACTAGGAAAAGATGAATATATGTTGTTGGCTGATTATCAATCTTATATTGATTGTCAGGAAAGAGTGAATGAAGCTTATCGCAATCCCGAACATTGGACTCGGATGTCAATTATTAACTCGATTAATATGGGTAAGTTTTCTGCTGACCGTACTATCTGGGAATATTGTCAGGAAATCTGGAATGTTGAGCCTGTGAAAATTGACATGGAAGCATATAGTCAGGAAACAGCAGGTTTGCAACGTTATTGTCAGATTTAATTAAGAAGGAACAATTTTAGGTGGGCAAATAGTTATTCCTATTATTCATAGTCAAACTTTGATTATTTGTCCACTTATTCAGATTTTCCATGGTGCCAACAAATCAGAGTTTGATCAGGAGAAGGAGGTAGAATATTTGTTGAATATTTACCCACCTTGAAGTTAAAGAATTGTAAAAGTTGAGGAGTTATATCAAATTCGCCTAATTGCATATAAATCCAATTAGGTCATAATATCAAATCAGGTTAAACAGTTATAGATTGCTTCAGTCTTTAGGAGTCAGGAAGTAGTGACGTTCGCATAGAACCATTTGTAATTTGGTTAGACTGAGTTAATTCAATGTAAACCATGACTTTATTCTCCTTAGTTGTTTGTTTGTTAGTTATGAAATGAGGAAAAAGTTGTTCTCTTTTCCTGGTTGATATTACTATCGCTGAAATTTTCAGAAAAAACAATACATAAAAGTTCAGTCAAAATAATAACCAAAACCTTATAGAGGCAAATGGTCATTAACTAGGGCAAAACTTCGTTACCCCCCCTACTGCGATCTACCGAAATCAAAATTGCTGTCAAGGATGAAAAAGCAATAGATATATTTCCAATGATACAGAATCGGGTTATATGTAGTTTACGCTTAGATCGTTGTTGCAATCGAAATTCGTTACTCCTTGAGAGCGATTTTTGCATTGATGAACCACATAGTTATAATCAAAACCTACTAGGGACTTTGCATATAAAGTCCCTACCATGGTCTACTGAAAAGCTATAATTTATGAATTTAACAAGAGGGTATAATTTTTCTTGAATATTTATCCACCTTCAAGTTGAGGAGTTATAGTTTAGCAACTCAACATTAAGGTTCACTTATGATTAGATCATTCTCAACATCGAAATTTGTTACTCCTTTAAGGGTTGCAATTCTAGAGTCATAAATCCCCGCAAAAACATAACCAGAGAACAAGATAGTATCACTACCGGAGGTCAATGCTTGTACATAACTACCCTCCGACGAGATGATTTCGATTTTATCGCCCTCAGCAGCATTGAAGTCTGTGATAATATTATGAGCCATTCCAGTATCAGTTAGGTCCCGAAGAATAAAGGTATCTGCACCATTACCACCAGTTAAAGTATTAAAACGTGTCATATCCATCGTACTGTTGACACCAATAGCAGTTCCCCCATCAATCAAATCGTCCCCATTACCACCATTGAGGGTATCATTTCCCCCAAAGCCTAGTAGAGTGTCATCGCCACCCAGACCACTTAAAATGTTAGCTTGACTATCTCCTCTAATATAATCGTTACCTACCTTACTACCAACAATATTCTCAATGTAAAATAATTTATCTACAGTCCCATAACCATCCTCAGCTTTGGCATAGTCACCGTCGATCAATGTTCCTAAATCAACAGAAATACCTTTAGTAGAGTCGCTGTAGTCAGCAGTATCATTACCTTGACTACCGTTCAGGATATCATCACCATTACCACCATTTAGGTTATCATCGCCATCACCACCATTGAGAAAATCATTTCCTTTATTTCCAAATAGTCTATCATTTCCACCCTCACCATTCAGGCGATCGTCGCCCCCAAAACCTAGCATCACATCTGCATCATTAGTACCTGCATAATTATCATTTCCATTAGTACCCCAATAAAACATTTTATTCTCCTTAGTTATTTTAATTGTTTTTCAGTTGGAAAACGTTTTTCTCTTTCCCTTGTTAAGAGGGTAGTAGAATTATCAACTTCGGAATTAATAAACCCCGAAAGGTTTTTTTGTTGATATTAGTAGTATCGCTCAATTATCCAGAAAAGACAATACATAAAAGTTCAGTTTTATTCAGTAATTTTTTCAGGTGTTTTGGTAATAAAAGTTCAGTTTTGTTCAGGAAAATTCAGTTTTGTTCAGGAAAATTCAGTGTCGTGTTAAATGATTTGGTGTTGCATAATCTAGGTATGGATTATCAATATGCACCCCCTATCTGAACTCCTTAACTTGGCTGCCGAAACTCATAAATATCCTTAATCACCTGCACCCAACCATCAGTAAAAGCCTCAAGTATCCGATCGCCTTTTTCCCTAGTCGCTACCTTAGCATCACCAAAAACACCACTATGAGTCAACTCTCGCGTCAACCAAGCAAAAGGCAAATTTCCCTCCATACTCAACATACTATTTTCTGGTAAACCTTGAGGATATTCGCAAACTGCCTTATCCATCCTCACCACATCTGGCATCATTGATAACATCATGCTAGTTTCAGCATCTCCAGCATGAATTCCTAATTCCATTTCCTTCTGAGTTAACAACTCTTCATAAGGATTAGGTACGCGCCAAACCAAAAGCGGAAATAGTAAAAAATCCTCATATTTTTGGTGCAAGTCTCGGGCTACAATTTCAATAACTTGTGGCTGCCCACCATGAGCGTTTAAAAATACCAATTTACGGAACCCAGAGCGATAGATACTTTCTGCTGTTTCTGTCAATACAGCCATTAAAGTCTGGGCCGTAAGGGTAATCGTGCCTGGAAAATGCCAATGTTCGTTAGATTTGCCGTAATATTGGGTGGGCAAGGCGTAGGCGGGAGTATTCCGATCTAGTTTGGCAAGAGCTTTACCCGTGACATAAGTGGCGATCGCTGAATCGACAATTAAGGGTAAATGAGGTCCGTGTTGTTCGATGGAACCTACTGGTTGAATAATTACTACATTTTCTTTATCTGGCATTGTCTCAATATCTTGCCAGGTGAGATAGGGAAAAAATCTTTCTGGTGGAATGAAATTGTGCATGTTCTTAATCCTATGTTATTTCTAATTTTGTTGATTAAATTTGAATCTATTGGGATACTAATTTTAGAAGGATGGTTTCCTGAGTAGCTTAGAGGCAAGGGTTAACTACTGAAGGCGAAAAATTTGACAAAGTTGGACAAATGTTAAATAAATATTAATAAATTATGTGGGAAATCAACTGATTATCTATACTAGACTAACTATCTAGTTATGATACATAAGTCATGGTAAATTATCAAGCTCCTTGGGCTGCATAGCTTACCAATTAAATGAAATTAATTAAGACCAAATTAAAAGTCAACAATTACCAGAAAACTATACTTGCCAAACACGCAGGTGTGGCTCGTCATGCTTATAATTGGGGATTAGCAACTTGTATTTCTGATTACGAATTAACTAAGAAGCGCCCTAGTGCTATTACTTTACATAAGCGCTTAGTTGCTGAGGTTAAATCAATTAACCCTTGGTATTATGAAGTATCAAAGTGTGCCCTCAACAAGCTTTAAGAGATTTAGACAGGGCATTTAAAAACTTTTTAACTATTCCCAAACGTGGGTTTCCTAAACTCAATAAAAAAGGGAAAAAAGACAGTTTTTACTTAGAAGGAAGTATCAAAATTCTTCAAGGAAACTACATGCAATTACCAAGAATAGGAATAGTAAAAACTTATGAAATATTACCATCTGTACCAATAAAAAATGTCAGGATATCAAAACGTGCAGGTGATTGGTATATTAGTTTTAAGTATCAATGTGAGTCCAAACCTCCGACGAAAAAACGGGCGTTGCACAATCAGGAATGATGAACTCTGAAAGTAGATATTTTTAGGTAATTCTTTTCTTCATATATGTACAGTTTAAAACCTATTATCATTCTTTAATGTGCAACCCCAAAAAACGAGCTGTTATCGGTGTAGATGTAGGCATAAATACTCTAGCAACTTGTAGTGATGGAAGCAGATTTGCGAACGTCAAAGCCTACAAACAAGCGAAAAAAGGATTAACTCGTTATTCGTAGCGAGTGGGTAATAATCGGTTAATATCTTCATCACTCTCAAGATGACCTTCACTTGCCAGTTGCTCGATCACAGCTTCCATGTAAATCGTGTTCCAAGTTACGACTGCAGAGGTTTCTAATTTTTTGATGAGTAATTGAAACAGGAGCAAAGGGCGGTCATGTTCCATTGCTCGTTCAAGTAACTAGGCTTCTAACTGTTGATAATCAGCTTGATTCGGTTTCCTCCATCCTAAATAGTTCTGAATTTCTTGCAGTTGATTGGTGCGAGTTTGTGGGCGTTATCCATATTTGGGGAGAACTGAATTATATTGAAGCGCTATTGCGGAACGATGCCACGAGATAATCTGCAAAGGCGCGAGCTGAAGGCTTTGCAGTTCTCCCTCCAGCGAGCAAAGCATTGACCTCGACAGTTCCGATTTCCCAATCTGCAAGAATTTGAACGAGTTCACCCCTTTCGAGTTCTGCCCTACACCCTAAAAAAGCCGTGGAGATAATCCCCATTCCAGCCAAAGCAGCAGCCGTTGACGCCTCATTGACGGTCACCATGAGCTGACCTTCAACTCTTACGGACAAAGTTTTGCCGTCTTTTTTAAAACTCCAGCCAGTAGACCCCATACTCGAAGGCCCAATAATCACTTGATGCCCTGCAAGATCTGCAGGAATTTGTGGCGTTCCTGCCTTCGCCAAATATGCGGGAGAAGCAGCTATCAGCCGCGGTGTTACAGCTAGCCGCCGCGCGACCATAGTTGAATCGCTGAGCGGACCGAAACGTAGTGCAACATCAATAGCCTGCTCGATCAAATCTTGGCGTGCATCAGTTAGCACGAGATCGACATGTAAACCCGGATGTTGAGCCAGGAAATCGGGAAGGCGAGGAATGATTTCGCGTACTGCCAAGCTCGTGGCCACCCCCACTCTCAAGCGGCCCTGCAACCTTCCATCACTGCGAACCAGATGGTTAGCCTCTTCCAAAGCAGAAAGAATCGGGTCTATTCTTGCAAGATAGTCCGCCCCAGCCTCTGTCAATTTCACTGCATGGGTACTTCTGACAAATAGCGCCGCCCCAAGATCCTTTTCCAGCTTGGAGATGATTCTGGAAACAGAGGGCTGGGACAAGTCAACCTCTTTTCCCGCAGCTGTAAAGCTGCCGGTTCTGGCGACACGGCAAAATAAACGCAAGGTCGATATCTGAACGCTCATTTGTTTTTCAAATAACTATTAGAGATATATTGACTCTACCAATTAATAAACAAATAAGCAATACTGAATAGTAGGCAGATGGATCAGTTCACGAAAGCCTGAATGCATTATTTCGATGTATCAATCATGATTGATACATCGAAATAAACAAGTAATTAAAGCGAGGAAATTAAGATGAATTTAAAAGCGTCTCTGGATGAATTTCGTAACGAATTTCTAGCAAAAATTCCCCCTGAAGCAGCTACGCTCATGGAGCAAGAAACTCTTAATTTAGCCGAAGAATTCAATAGCCGTGAGTTATTAACTATTGGCGATATTGCCCCAGATTTCACCTTATCTAATGCCTCCAATCAACAGATTAATCTCCAGAATTATTTAGCCAAAGGAGCTGTAATCCTAACTTTCTATCGAGGTGGTTGGTGTCCGTACTGCAATTTGGAATTAAGAGCCTACCAGCAACTGTTACCAGAAATTAAGAGTATTGGTGCTTCTTTAATCGCCGTTTCTCCCCAAGCTCCCGATAACTCTCTATCTACAGCAGAAAAAAATGATTTAGAGTTCGATGTTTTAAGTGATGTTGGTTCGGAAGTTGCGAAGGCTTATGGTGTTGCTTTCACTCTTTCCCATAAACTACAAAAGCTCTATACCAATTGGGGAGCATTTCTACCAAAAATAAATGGTATTGATAGTTGGACATTGCCAGTTCCCGGTACTTTTGTCATTGCGCCAGATAGTCGCATTATATTAGCTAATGTCAATGTTGACTATACTCAACGCTTAGAACCCAAGAAAGCTTTAGAAGCAATTAAAAATCTCACTACCTCTGTGGCTTAAGCAATCGATGGTC
Organism: Dapis brunnea BLCC-M229; assembly: GCF_050015995.1. NCBI lineage: Bacteria > Bacillati > Cyanobacteriota > Cyanophyceae > Oscillatoriales > Microcoleaceae > Dapis > Dapis brunnea. Next base: position 30,146 of record NZ_JBNHEP010000207.1, read on the forward strand.
GAAATAGGGTTAACTGCGAAGTTGCTACAAAGTGGACTGTCAGATTAAAAATTGAGCAAAGAAAAACTCTTTATGCTGCTTGCCCGGTTGTGTTGCAAAGATCTGAGAGAAGGATAAAAAGTCAAGATAAACCCTTGATTAACACAAAATTTAGACAGCAATATAAGTGCAAGGTAGAGATTCGATCATTCATTTGTGTTTCAAATAACTATTAGAGATATATTGACTCTACCAATTAATAAACAAATGAGCAATACTGAATAGTAGGCAGATGAATCAGTTCACGAAAGCCTGAATACATTACCAGTCTTTGAATGAACCCTGATGTAATCCTCATGCCAATGAAAAATCACAAAACAGGAATAAAATTATGTCTCTTCAAGAAAAACTCGATGCTTTTAAGGCAGACTTTGAAGCAAACAAAGCTCCGGCCGCGGCGGTGGAAGCCTTTCATCGTTCTACTCGTGAATTGATCGAAAATGGAAATGCCGCGCGTGCCCTCAAAGCAGGTGACCTAGCCCCCGAATTTACGTTATCTGATTCAGACAGCAACCTGGTCTCTTCGAGAGACTTGCTCGCCAAAGGACCCTTGGTACTGACTTTTTATCGTGGTGTCTGGTGCCCCTACTGCAATTTTGATCTACAAGCACTAGAAGAAGTTGCTGACGACATCCGTTCCCGAGGTGCTTCACTTATTGCGATTTCCCAGCAAGGAGCTTCAAGCAGTCGCAAGTCCCAACGAAATAACAATCTCAGTTATCCAATCCTCACAGACCAAGGTGGAGAATTGGCAGAGCGTTTTGGCCTGCGCTGGACATTACAGCCCTATGTGATTGAATTCTTTAAGTTGTTCAAGGTAGATCTTCCAAAGATTCATAACGATGACAAATGGACCTTGCCCATGCCCGCAAGGTATGTCATCGACACTGATGGCACAATTGCCTACGCAGAGGTCAATCCGGATTATACTCGCCGTCCTGAACCTAGTGACTTGTTCCCAGTTCTCGATAACCTTGCTATCCCGGCAAGATTATGAACTTATCCCTAGCACTCTTGAAAGCAAAGGAATACCCATGTCTGAATTCACCGTACACACCGAAGAGTCTGCCCCCGCAGCCAGCAAACCAATCATCAGCAAAGTCAAGGCCACGTTCGGGATGCTCCCCAACCTAATGGCCACGCTCGCCGAGTCCCCGGCAGCTATCGAGGGCTATTCCACGCTCATGGGCATCTACGAAAAGAGCGATTTCACGCCCACAGAGAAGCAAGTCGTTTTGATGACTAACAACCGTCTCAATGGTTGCACTTATTGCATGGCTGCCCACTCTGCGGTTTCAAAGTCGCAGGGCGTGCCTACCGATGTCGTTACTGCACTTCGATCAGGATCGTCATTGGATGATGCAAAGCTCGAAGCGCTCCGTTCGTTCACGGAGAAAGTGTTTGAGACTCGTGGCAACGTGAGCGAATCAGATGTGGATGCTTTCCTATCCGCTGGCTACACGAAGGCAAACATCCTCGAAGTGGTGCTCGGCACGGCGCTGAAGGTGCTGTCCAACTACTCGAACAAGTTTACCCAAGCTCCGGTTGATGCACCGTTCCGGCGCTTCACATGGTCTCCGGACGAGGCCGTGAATGTCTAAAGGTTTTCAAAGGCGATACTCGCCATTAGTACTACTGGAGAGCATCCATGAAACAAGCATCCAATGATTTTGCCCGCACACGCTACGCATTTGAGTCAGTAGACGATGTTCGTGTGTTCTACAGAGAATCTGGAGATCCACAGAGGCGGGCCGTTGTGCTTCTGCACGGCTTTCCATCTTCTTCACACATGTACCGTGAGGTCCTGGACAATCTTGGTGATGAGTTCTACTTGATCGCTCCAGATTACCCCGGGTTCGGTAACAGCGATTTTCCTGATCCGAAGGACTACAAATACACCTTCGACAATCTCGCCAAGACGACTGAGGCTCTTCTCGAACAGAAGGGGATTACGGAGTGGGTTCTGGCGATCCAGGACTATGGCGCTCCGGTTGGCTTCCGTCTAGCGACGAAGTACCCCAAGAGGGTCAAGGGCCTGATTGTGATGAATGGCAATGCTTACGAGGAGGGATTTGATCCTGATAGTTCCGCACCCGTCCGGAGCTATTGGGAGAGCCACACGGAAGAAAAAGAAGCCATGATTGCAGATCAACTCCTGAGCCTCCAAGGTGTTAAGTGGCAGTACACGCAGGGGACGCGAAACCCCGATGGTATCAACCCAGACAACTGGACTCTTGACTTTGCTTGGCTCCAGCGTCCTGGTCAAAGGCAGATGCAGCTAGATCTATTCTACGACTACAGAACAAATGTTGAGCTGTATCCGGAATGGCAAGCTTTCTTGAAGGAGAGCCAGCCGCCTACTTTGATCGCCTGGGGCGAGCGCGACCCTATTTTCATTGCGGCTGGGGCTGAGGCATATCGTAGGCACCTTGAGAGCCCCGAGTTTCACCTGTTCCCAACGGGGCACTTCGTATTGGAAGAAGATGCTCCGAGGATTCTCCCGTTAATTCGGAGCTTCCTTCTAAAGATTGGTTAGTCGTCCAACAAGAACCTGAAAGCCGGGCAGCTTTGACCCCGCTGATGGGAAGATCAGTGGCAAAGTCTACGACTCCCACTAGAAAAATTAGCAAATTACACAACATATATACAGCATTGGAGGAATTAAGATGAGCAGCGATTTTACTGTAAAGGTGTTTTTTAGAGGCGATTGGTGTCCGTGGTGTTCGGGCTACTTAAAAGACTTTAACGATCAAGCACTTCATAAAATTCAAGAGCTTGGTGGAAAAGTTGTCGGAATTACTTCTCAAGCGGGAAACCAGTCCCAAAAAGAGCTTGGACTCAACTTTGACATTCAAATTGATGAAGAAAACATTGAAGCTAAAAAATACGGGATTGTCATCACGCCTCAATCCGAAGTTCCGTTCAAAGGTGTAGACGGAATTTATCCCAACGGAATGGTTCAACCCGGAGTTATTATTGAAGACTCTGAAGGGAATATACTTTATAAGTGGGCAATAGTTCCTAGTGAGATGAATCTAGGTGGAGCTAGTGACAGACCATTAGTTACAGATATTGTTTCTTCACTTGAGCAAATCCTTGAAGGCAAAGAAAACGGTAATTCATTTAATAAAACTGACATGAATTACCTTGAGCAAAACCATCCTGAAGAATACAAGAAGGTTCAGGCATACATTGCTTCTTTGAATAAATAGGAGGCAAGAATAAGTGGGGTCAGATGAAATTTTTAATGACTCCACTTTTTACTTGTTCTCACAATGGATAGGCGTTGCTAAATGGGGTATAGCTGACATAAGCGCAAAAAATGAAAAAATCTACTTGGCGTTGTGAGAGGAAATAGACAAATATCTCTGTGATTTTGATGCTTTTACTGAATGGTTCAAATCTAAAAACCAGGAACAATTGACTCCAGCAGTGATTACAGCAACAGATTTACGAGAGTATAAACGCTACTTAGATGAAACATTAGAATTAAAACCTCAAACTATTAATCGCAAGCTGTCCAGCCTCCGCAGCTTTCTCAATGATTTCCGTATTTCAAGCCTCCTACTTCAGCAGGAGGTACTGATAACTGATAACTGAAATAACTTTATTTATAGTAGATCGCTTCTAAAAGTAATAAACCCAAATCTTTGTATAAACCTCGATTTTGCTGAGGACAACGATGTTGAGTTAAACACCTAGGACAACCATATTCACAATCACAATTTTTTGCTAATTCTGTTGCTTTTTTGGCAAACTTCAACAGTTGATTAAAAATTGCCTCAGTTGCTCCATTTCCACCATCACAAGTATCAAAAAAATAACCTACTGTTTCTCCTCCTTGTCTCTGAACAAAGCATTCGACATCTTGACTCGAACTTAACACTACTAATGGAATAGCAGATATGATTTGATGCCCCATACTATGCAATGCAATAAAATCTGGATGACAACTCCATAAATCTTTGAAATTATCTGGAATTATTCCTTTATTTGTATCCTTAATTTTTTCCTTGATTGGTGTAATATTTTCTCGTATAGTTTGACTAAAAGTCTCATTTATTTCAACTTTAACAACTGGAGCTTGATATTGACTTTGATAAGGAGGATCGAACCTATTTTCATCCACAACTGTAGTAATTTCAACTCCTTTTTCTGATTTAGTGGAAAGTAGCTGATAACCTGTGACGGAAAACGTAATTTCTCCCCAAAATAAAGTTAACCTTAGTCTAGCGTTGGAAATATTTGTTTTAATTATTTGAGGTGTTGCTAGTTGCTGAATTTCTTTAATAGCTAACTCATTATTTGGAACAGTTTCTAAATTAGAGTTTTTCCCTAAAGGTTTTAAAATTGCTTGTTTTTTATCTAAGTCGAGATTTTCAGAACGATAGGTTATTAACTCACCATCATAATTTTGTGCCAAATAAATTGCCCCTGGAAATACTTCTTTATGCGCTAGGCTCATTTGCATTTTTTCAAAACTTTTTCCAGTATTAATATCGATCAACTCCACATCATTTTGAGCATGACCGCGAAGATTAACATTCCGATGAGGATAACCATAGCCCCAGAGTTGATTAGAGTTATTAATATATATTTTTTCCTGTTTTAATAAACTATCGGTAATTACTCCAGCTACTTCTCCAAAACGTTCTGTTATTTCATTTAAAGGTACTCCACTTTCGACACAACTACATTCTAAATGTTTGCCCAAAATTGTCGGATAACTTGGATTAAAAGCAGCACTTTCAGCTTCACCATTTAATAATAAATCTGGTTTATTACCATAGAAATTATCTAAAGGATTTTGAGCTACTGGCAAAAACATAACTAACCCTGGATTTCTCCTTCCTACCCGACCGATTCTTTGTTTCCAAGACATTAAACTTCCTGGATAACCACGCACTAAACAACAATCAAGTTCTGGTAAATCAATTCCTGCTTCTAATGCGGAGGTAGAAAGGATAACTTTTACCATCCCAGTTTGTAATTTTTGGATGATATCCTGTCGCCTATCAAATCCCAAAGAACCATAAAAAATTGCTACCTTATCTGCCAAATAACTCTCTCTATTTTTATCAGCTATTCGTTTAATTATCCCCAACAACTTTTTAACTGCACCTCTGGAATTACAAAATACTACCCCACTCAAATCATGGCGCAACCAAGACAGAATTATTTGACAAGCATTAGGATTAGCAGTATCACTTGGTTCCAAAAATAAAATAGTTTTGCCAGAAGTATCAGCACCACTTTTTGAGATTAGATGAAGTCTTTCTGCTTGGTGGGAGCGATCGCTAAATCCCATTGCCATTTCTGCGGGATTTCCGATAGTAGCTGAACTAAAGATAAATTGTAATTTTTCTGAATTGCCTCCTACTCTATCTACTACCATTTTTAACCGTCGCATTAGGTTAGAAAAATGTGCCCCAAAAGCACCTCTATAAGTATGAGATTCATCTATAACTACATAGCGGAGTTGTTGAAAAAATTTGCGCCATCCTTCTCCATCTTTGCTTCTAATTCTATATAATTGATAATGTAATAAATCTGGGCTGACACCTAAAATATTGGGTGGGTTAGGAATAAATAATTTTTTTCTTTTTGCTGAAGATATGTCACCTGTAATTAATCCAATTTTGACGGAATTTTCAGGAAAATATGAGGTCATTTTTTCTAGCTTTTGCATCTGGTCTAATGCCAATGCTTTGAGGGGAAAAATATATAATGCTGTAGTTTCAGGTTGTTGTAAACATGATTCTAAAATAGCGAGGTTATAACAGAGAGTTTTGCCGGAAGCTGTGGGAGTAAAAATGCAAATATCTAATCCTTTTCTCAGAGCGGTTAATGATTCAATTTGATGTTCATAGAGTTCTGTAATATTTTGTATAATCAGAGAATTTTTGAGAGTAATTGGTAAATCTTCTGGCAAAGGATGGAGTTTTCCTCGAATTGGCGGACTGTTATCTATAGCTACTAAATTATCTATAAATTCTTGGGCAATTGTTTTAAATACTGGTCGGGAAATAGCTTCTATTTCTGCTGCGGGAATCTGGGATTTTTGTGGCTGTTTGAATTTTTTATAATTAAAACTTACACTATCTCTAGGATTAATGTGTTTCTCATTAATTGCTATTTGCCAATCATAAAAATGCACTGGAGAATGATTTTCCAAAAAGTCTACAATTAAGCGTTTTCCTAATACGGCTGTAATTTGACCTATGCCATATTCAGGAGAATAGACTTTTGCACCAATTTTTAACCATTCTGGAGGAGATGGTAGTTGATTTCCAGCTCGAATAATAGCAGCATAGTCTGTAGGTTTATCCGTCATTTCAGTTATCAGTTATCAGTACATCTGCCTGAAGCCAGAGGCTTGAGACATTGAATAGAATACTTTTTTCATGTCCTTGAAAAGCAAGGATTGAGACCTTATTTTTTGGTCATAAGGAAGAATGAATTAAGAAAAGATAAATGAAATAAATTTAGGACGATATTCATTAATGGATAATGGATAATTACCTCTGGTTAAAACCGAGAGGATTGAATACAAGGAAATATTATTTCTTTTATTGGTCGATTGGATATGGCGGGGTTTCCTTGCCATCCCATCCTACGGACTGCTCCGCAAACGACCGCTTTTCCCCTTGAAAGGGGAGGCTTTTAACCAAGGTATTTAATTAATAATTATTAATTATTAATTATTCGGTAGTATTTTTTTCGGTTACTATGTTTGTTTTTTAACTCAATAATTTTAGGTATTATGTATTTGGTTATATTGTCTAATTGCTTCATCTCTATTTATATATTTTCGAGTAATCAAAGTAAACTTCATTTCACCAAAAGTTTGTCTACCTCTTCCATTAAAATAGTCACCTTCTATAAATTTATCATCAGGTGAAAGACGTAAATTAGCAGAACCTCTGTGCATAGACATTGTTGACAAACTTCGAGTAGAAGGTTCATTAACATATTCATATTTTAAAGTAGCTTCAGAAGAATCTAAAGTATTCACAGCAGCCATTGTTGAGTTAGAAATAGACGAAGTTGCCCGAAGTTGAATATTAATAGCTGACCATGTTTGGCGAACATACAAAATTATTCCATCATAATCACTATTATTGTAAGAAGAATGGATTTTTCCTACCCATGTACCTTGTAAATTTGGAATACTTGAACAGGATAAGTTACCTAACTTTAACTGCCAAAAAAAACTTTTCAAAAGCTTGATAAAAGATACCATAAAAACCCATTACTGACGGAGCATCTAACCACCAAGGAACTTGCCATTGTAAATTCTTAACGACAGAACTTAATAGTAGTGCAGCCATAACTGAAATTGCTGCAATATATAAAGGAATAGTTTCTCTATCTTTTGCATTAGTAGCGTAAGCGTGCATTTTACCAATCCTTCCATAATTTTATTAAGCTTTGAATAAAATATTCAGCATCTTCCAATTTCCATTGTTCTAGTTTATTACCAAAAAGGTTAAGCATTTCATTTTGACAAATGAAGGAACTGTTCAAATTTTCGCAAAGCCAATTTACAACTTTTATATATGTGTCTTGTCGATTGTTAACAAAACAATTGTTTGGGACATTATAGAGTAGACATTCAATATAATATGATGGTGCTTCAAGGAGATAACTATATCTATTGATTATGATTTTTTTTGCATTTTTAAATAAACGAACAGTAGGCTTATAATTTTGGTTGGTTTTACTATTCTTATCTGCTCCATTGTGAAAATGCAACTTTGGATAATTAATAATTTTCTTTCTACTATCTCTAGTATAAAAGCAAATTCCTGGGATATAATCTTCATATTCACTTTCAAATTTATAATAGTATCTGTATTCAATACAAGGAATAATATCAGCAGCAATCCTGTTACTGCCTTTTTGCAGCTTTATAGATTTGTTTCCAGTTGTAATATTATCTGGAGAATAGTAACTCTGCAAACTCATTAAAATATCTTTATCAAAGTTATCCCAAGTATAATCATAAGACTTAAATACACTATCATAACGTTTACGATCTAATGGATTTATCTGTGATTTGTTACTACAAAAAATAGTATTTAACTGCACTACAACATCTACATCACTATCAGCTCGAATGTTTGTTTTGTTTCGATAAGATCCTTGGAGATAAATTTCAAAATGCTTGCCTTCTGAAAATCCATTAAGCTTAAGTTTTGATCTTGAATAATTCAAAGCTTTACGAATTGATTCGTGAGTATTAATTGCTAATTGAGTTTGCTGAGACTTTGCCCAAGTTGACAGTTGTATTTCTGGAATAGGCATAGTTGACTTCTCTATTTGATTTGAGAAAATTGTAACAAAACTTCTAGTGAATTGAGGCAGTTAAAATAGTGCAATAGTAGGGGCGGGTTCCAGTTCAAATTAAGACATCAACATTAAATTAAATGAACCCGCCCTACTGCCCTACTTCCCGCTTCCTACTACCCAATTCCTTCTTCAACTCCGGTGAGAATTGCTACTAAAATTTTCATTAAATATTCTAAATCATTAGGTACTCTATATAAATTTAGGTCTTGGTTCACTTGCTTTTCTTCCCGTTTCAATATGGCAAATTGCCATATTTTACCTATAGAAACAGCTCCATATAATAAATTTTGTTCTGCTTCTGTTCCTTTATCAAGAGCAATTAACTCAACTGCTAGTTGCTTAAAACCTCTTTCTAAGTTTTCATCCTTTGCCTCAATAACTAACAAATTATTTCCAGCTTGTAAAAAATAATCTAGGGAACCTTTTAGCTGAGGTTCAATTTCCAAAGGATAGGAAACCTTAAGTTTAGCCTGACAGTAATCAACTAATTCTATCAATACTGGAGCAATTAAAAATTCTCGCCTTGCCATCTCACTATCTAAAGTAATATAAGGGAGACTTTTACGAAATCTTTGCTTGAGATTTTCTAACCCATCAATTTGCCGTTCAGACTTGGGCAAAACTAATTCTTCTGTAATTAATTGATAACCAAAGTAATTTAAGATATCCTCCGGGTAATAATTCAACTTGAAATAATCTGAAAAGTTACAACTATCAGGTAATTTAATTGGTATATTCATCATAGTTTTGCCTCATACTATTAATATTCTTGTTTAATTTCTTTGAGCTTTTGTACTATATTCCTAATTACCCGTTCTATCGGTTTTACTTCCTTGACCTTATCATAAATTTTATTAAATGTTTGAATACAGAAATTCAAGCGTTTATTGAACTCTTCTATAGTCATTGCTTCTATATATTCAAATAATTCATTGGCATCTCTAAACTCTGTGTACTCTAAAAAACTATTTTTGGCAAAGTTTTCATAAATCTTACTAAGTAGAGCAAGCTAAAAAAAAGACGTTGCATATTTAGCTACAAAATGCTTCAAAAGAATGATATACCTTATTTTTGAGCTAATTTACAATTTGATAGATAACGCACAAAATTTACCACGCTCTACTTATCTTTTCCTCCATAATAAATCGGTAGACAACCAACCATAATAGAATCCCAAATTTTTCCGTACAGTAATAATTGGCAATTGTGTTTTCACAATAGAGATTAAAATAATATTTCTGCAATATCTCTAGTTTCCTTTCATGCGATTCACCGGAGCGAGAATTTTCGATTATTATATTTTCCGACCACCCTTTGTCATAAATATCTACCTTGCCTAACTGATATCCCTGTAATGCAACGTTATTTCTTAATTCATACAAATCTAACTCTCTTCCATCACGAATTAAAGATGTATCTCACTGACAATTTCTGATTAAAGCTCCAATTTTTTTCTGTTTGTCTGGATAAAATTTATCTTCTTTATAATCTGATATTATCTGTCTTTTTGGCATCAAAAAAATAATAATAATTATCCACATAAATATCACCTGTATAGACATTCATTATATTGACATCTACTCCTTTCCAGAATACCTTCTTATTAAAGTGGGTATTAAATCTTGGTTCATGTGTCCAAACCAGGTATTTCTTTGAAGAACTGTATTGACGAATTATAGATTTTAATTTATGAAAATATCTACTTCTAAATACGTCACAATCTTCTGCTATGTCAGTAAACAAGATTTAGTCGCCAGCAAATTTTTCAATCTGCCGACTAAAAGGAGTGTATTCCATATTATCTACTTTGAAAACTACTATCACTTCTATAGGAATCCTATTTTAATTGTAATATTTTGGTGGTACTTAGGAGTCAGGAGTCAGAATTTCATCTGAAAGTTTCTGTTTCAAATCTATTACCTGATGACCAACTGTTCTTGCTTCTTTGCATTTTTCTTGCTTAGTTAAAACATCTTCTAATTCTACTCTGACTCGAGGATTTTTTGGATTAAGTTGAGCGAGTTGCTGATAGTAAGTTTCTGCCTCCTGATATTTTTGCGTTTTCTTCTCAATCATGCCTAATTCATTAAGTTCTGAAAGATGATTGGGATTCAAAAAAAGTACCCGATCATATTGATAAGTTGCTTCCTCTAACCGATTTTTTTGATAATATGTCTGTGCCAATTTAAAGTAAAAATGAGGAGTTTGGGGATTCACCTTCACGGAAGTAAAAAGTTAAAATTTAAAAGTTAAAAGTAAGATTTTATAGAGTCATAACTTTGACACTATTTGACGCTACAGTAATTTCAGGAAGTTATTTCACATCTTTAGTTTAAAACTATTTGTGACATCTTTAAAGTGAATTAGTATCACACCTATACTTTTATTGATACTCTCGTTTAATTGATTTTGCCCATAATAAAAATGGTATTACACCACCTCCTAATAATACTGCTAATGTGAATAAAAAAATGATAATTCTAGTCAGACGAGGTAGGGAACGCGACACCCAAGGAAATACATAAGGCTCTGATTCAGAATCTACTAAATTATTAGGAAACTTGAAACTAACTTGCACGTTATATAACGAACCACGGTCAGCATTTATTGGTTGAATATAATTAATTTGATACTCATCAAATAAAGCCTCTAAAAATTCGGTCAAACTGGTAGAAATATTTTCAGCATTTCCAGAAAATTCAGCAATACCTCTAGTTACTCCTGCTATTTGTTGGAGTCGCTTTTGGTCAACAAATTCTTCAGCGGCAAGTTCGCTTAATCTCTCTGAGTCATTACTTTTTTTTCTCCCTCTTTTACTAATATCTCTAATAGTTGGAGGTTGCTTTAAATCATATTTTTGCTGCAACTGTTGGGGAGTCAAACCATAGCCTAAAGTATGCACAGTAATATTAGGATAACTTTTCAACATAAACATCATTTTTTCAAAATCTTGTGCTTCTAATTCTGGTTCATTTTCTCTCTCTCCATAAATACTATGATAGCCATCAGAAAGTAAAATTATTGAACGTCTTGGCTGAGATAAATTAGAATTTGCTGGTAGGTTAAAACGAGTATCTTCGGGATTACCAAAAAATTGTACTGCCTGACGCAAAGGCTCATAAATATCTGTCGCTGCACAAAGATTATCTAGTTTACTTTCTAATTTTTTGAGAGTTTGTTCGACTTTTTTATTGCCAGCTAAAACAAAGTTATCTAGTTCTTTTTTCGTTACTTGATTTCCCGGACAGTTTTTTCCTCCTTTGCCAAAAGGAACGATAGAAATTTTGGTATTTTCCCCCTTTTTAGCTAAATCTTGATTGAACTTTCTAATAGCAGCGATCGCTCCTTCTAATTTAGTTTTTTCTCCACTACTATCTAATTGTTTCATACTGCCACTAAAGTCTAATAAAACTATTACCCAAGCAGGAGGTAATTCTTCAGATAGGGGAATTTTCCAATTAATATCTGCCTGATTTAAAGTTTGACATTCTCCAGTTTTGGGGTCGGCTTTCGGCGGACAAACTGTTAAATTGAAGTCATCTTTTTGTAGACCTCTTACTGGTTTATTGTTTTGGTCGTAGACTTTCACTCGGAGCGTAACTTTTCCTTCATTCCGGTCAGGAATAGCTTCAATAATTTCCAGATTTTTGACTAGAGCAGAACTAGGATTAATGTAGAAACTTAATATTAATAAAGATAGACTAACCTTGCGGGTCCAAGAAACGATTGTAGTAGACAAATCTGAATAATTTTTTACCATTATAGACACCATTTTCAGCATGAAATGTAATTAAGTCGTTATGTTTTAGTTTAATTGGTGTACTTTCCTTCAAGCGATCGCCTTGATATTCTATTCTATTGAAAAATTTGAGATTAGGTACCAGAATTGTTTGGCTAGGTGCTAGGTCTAAGTCAGCAATATGTAATGGTAAACCAGGAATACAAATATTTACCCCAAATTGTTGACTACCTAAAATTTTTAACTGAGCTGAACCGATTTTAACTTTGCCTCTAGCAGGTAATTGAATGGATAATCCTTCTTCAATTTTCTGGGTTAAGTCATTACTCACAAATTTCAGTTTTGGTGATAATTCTTTCTGAATATGAGGATAATTACTAGGTGTTTTGTTTTGACTAATATTGATATTTTCAGTATATTCAAAACCGGCTCCAGCTCTAAGAGCAACTAGATGACTAGGAGAGGTAGAAAAACTTAAGACTAAACCTAATAAACCTCCCAATAAAGAAAACCCTATTGTGTCTTCCCAAGCTTTTAAAGCTATGGGCATTCCTCCCATTTTTTGTCGTATCCATTCAAAGATAATAGCCGCGACTAAAGAAGTCAAAATACTGGTAGTTAAACTAATAGTAAATCGTTGCCAAAAACGGCGTTTATCTCCTGCTTCTATACTGCGCCAGCGCCAAGTCAAACCTTCAGCTAAACCCACTGCTCCGCCAATTAATATCCAGCCAACTATTCTGACAAATTCATCGGGTATAGTTATGACTTTATCCCGTAATTGTGGATTAAGTAATATTTGTACTAATCCTCCAGAAGTAATGCCAATTAAAAATCCTAATCCGGCAGCAATGCTTAGGGGTATTATACCTCTGCTGAAGTTGCGTTTAAATCGGGTAGGATTACTTAAAAATATATCTGTGGCTACTATCCCAACTGCGAGGGAAATTGCGATGCAAGGAAATAATGCTAGTTCGGGAAATTTTTTTAACCAGCCTAAATCGCTGAGGATAAATTGCCCTATGCTCCAACCTATTAATGCGGATGTAATTCCCGATAGAATATATAGGTATATTCTCATAATTTCAGATTAATTTTTATTTTGATAGAGTCAGAATTAGTAGGTAATTAGCAAATATACAGATTTTTGAAATAGTTTGCATTTTAAATAGTATAGCGCTACAGGCAAGTGAAAAAGCAAAAGTTAAAAGTAATCTGTGAGTGAGTTTTCGGTGCCCAAATGCTCTGCAAACAGGATTTAGCAATGTCCTAAGGTATTTGGGTAATCCTATATACTCCAGAATGTCAATAGACATCTCCAGAAAAGAGGGAGTAGGGAGTGGGGAGTAGGGAAGAGGGAGAAAGAATTGATGGTTTATGTGGGATAATTGATTTTATTTTTTATTATTGGAGATTTCTAATAGTATAGTGGCAGAAATAAGTTAGGTTCGACAAGGATTTTTAGCAAAAATTATTATAAATCAGGAATAAGTTAGACTCGACCAGGATTTTTTACACCCATACACAGATTATTAAAAGGCACAGATAACTCAGACTAGACCAGGATTTTTACACCGATGCACCGATTATTAATAAGGCA
>NZ_JBNHEP010000208.1:0-31353 GCF_050015995.1 Dapis brunnea BLCC-M229
CAGGAGACAGGAGACAGGAGACAGGAGACAGGAGACAGGAGACAGGAGACAGGAGTCAGGAGACAGGAGACAGGAGTTAGGGGAGGTAGGAGTAAGAATTGTCCCAAGATTGTTCTGCCTAATTCTTGCCTAAAATACTAACTTTTGGAGCGTTTTAGACTGAAACAGGCGCATTTTTTTCGACCCCAAAAAGGCACTTGTCTTTATATGTCAATGCTTTTAGATAGTTTTAGCAAGCGATAATTACCTCTTATTTTTAAGAAGAGGACTGGTTCAAATGAAAACCTCTGTAACAGGACTTACGCATAACCACCACATCTAGTAGGGGTGATTCGCGAATCACCCCTACAGATAGGGTATAATTCAAGATTTTGCGTAAGTCCTGTGTAATTCTAAATTCTAAATTCTCAATCAGAAATTGTGCTTCTTTTCTCCTAAGGTACACTAAAATTAGATATTTATTCGGATATGCTCTGAATTTGAAGCTGAATATACGATTAATTTTTTAGAGGAGACAGGGAATTGAGAATTGAGAATTAGGAATTGGCAGGAATAAATATTGACAAATATTTGTCTATTTTACATCTAGAAAGATATATACCAAACATCTCTCTATTTACCAGATTTCAATTGTTTAAAGTCTTAGTGCTTTTAGATTTTAGTCACTATTTAATTTCTTAATACTTATTTTACAAACAGTCTCTCAGTGAGAGGAAAAGAGTAGTGGCGTGTCAAGCTTGAAAATGTGGGTTAAAAAACCTAACCCCCCAACCCCCTTCCCTGCAAGGGAACGGGGAGCAGTCCTCTATGCTCACAGGAGAAGGGTTGAGGGATAGGTCTTCTAGGTTGCTCGCTCAAACACCCACAATTTTAGTCTTGACACGGCAGTACAACCATTTAAAAACTACACAAGTCATTCGTTTTGTGATTTTTTCAGCAAACCCCAAAGTAGAATTATAGTCTGCAACTCTCGTAAAGCTTTGATAAAGCCATCTAAGAACGAGAAAACCCACCAAAAAATCAAAACTAAAATAATGAAACTACAGCAGGAAAAAAAGTTATTTGTAGTCGGTATAGTAATATTTACAGATAATTTTCAGCAGTTAGAAGAATTTTTTCTTAATCTACCGGATGAGATAAATGCTGCATTCATAATATTACTCCACACTCAATCTCCTAGTTTCATTATTCGATTGACTCAATTCCTAGAAGAAAAAACTCCCTCTAAAGTCTATACAATAGAAAATGAGACAGTTATTATCTCCAATGCTTTCTATATTATGGCGATAGTAGAAGGCAAATATCTACAGCTAGAAAATTGCATTCTACATTTACTAGACAATCCTCCAGAGTCCGACACCCCCATCAATAGCTTTTTCAAGTCCCTAGCTCAAGAATGGGGAAGGCAAGCTATTGCTATTCTCATTTCCGGTAATCAGAATGATGGCCTAGAAGGGTTGAGAGCCATTCACAGAGCTAATCGCATATCCCTAGCCCAATCTTCAGAAACAGGCCAATTTACGAGTGTGTCCACTAATACGATTTCCTCGGAGTTACTTGAGGAAATCTTATCTCCAAGAGAACTGGCTCAATTTGTGTATCAGATTGTGGAGTCGGGAAGAAACCCACTATCATCTCCAGAAAATCAAGAAGGAGAATTATCATTAATTATTCCTGAAGAACTACAAGAAATATTAGGTATCCTTTACAGAACTCAGGACATAGATTTTTCTTATTACAAAATTTCTACTCTCAGCCGTCGCATTATTCATCGCTGCACTCTGTCACGATACGGAAAGCTAGAAAATTATATTCATTACCTCAAAAATTCTTCAGAGGAACAAAAAATACTTTGTCAAGATTTGCTGATCGGTGCTACCTCATTTTTTCGAGACCCTCCAGCTTGGGAATATTTAAAGACAGAAATTATTCCAGAAATCGTAAATAGGATTCAACAGGAAGAAACACAACTGCGTATTTGGGTCTCTGCTTGTGCAACTGGAGAAGAAGCTTATTCAATGGCGATACTGGTTAATGAAGCCATGCGGCAAACTGGTAAATCTCTCAATGTGAAAATTTTTGCCACTGACATAGATAGTAATGCTCTAGAAACTGCTGCTAGGGGAATTTATCCAGAAAATATTGTCGATCATCTGCCTCAAGAATACCTAGAAAGATATTTTAATAATGAATTAGGCAGTTATCAGATAAGGCGCTCGCTAAGGGAAATGCTAATATTTGCTCCTCACGACTTGACCAAAAATCCTGGTTTTTCCCAAATGCATCTGGTTTCGTGTCGTAATGTACTAATTTATATGCAGCCAGAATTACAGCAGCGAGTGCTGCGGTTACTTCATTTTTCTTTATCATCCCAAGGAATTCTATTTTTAGGCAATACTGAAAGCGTGGGAGAATTAAGTGAAGAATTTGTTACTCTCAACTCCCGTTGGAATATTTATCGCAAACGACGAGATGTACAGCTATCATTAACTCATCTGACACAAAAACCAGTAGTGCTACCTACTATCGATCCGTCTAAGCAGACAAAAATTAATCGCTCTAGGTTTGACCAAATGTTGGTGGAAGTATTTCGACTGGGTTTCGGAGAAAGAAAAGTTACTTGTTTATTAGTGAATTTAGATAACCGCTTGCTGAATGTTTTTTATAATGATGCGGAGCTGCTGCAAATTCCTGTCGGGGAAGCCAACTTAGAAGTCACTGAAATTATTCTACCAGAACTCAAGTTACCTATGGGTACAGCTCTGCATCGTGCGAAACGAGACAAGCAGACAGTTTTGTATACTGGAATTAAACTTTATCACAATGATCGAGAAGAAAGTATTACTTTACGAGTTGGTTACAATATTAACAACCCATCATTGGAGGAATATTTGATTATCTTTTTGGAAGTAGAAACTCCACCAATAATGGCTGTCAGCAATCTTCAAAATCAAGTCTATGAGGTAGTACCCGAAGTTGCCCAACAAATTGCAGAGCTAGAATATGAGCTACAACAAACTAGAGAAAATTTGCAAGCAGCAGTAGAAGAGTTGGAAACTATTAACGAAGAGCAACAAGCTACCAATGAAGAATTACTCGCTTCCAACGAAGAGCTTCAGAGTACCAACGAAGAATTGCAGTCTGCTAACGAAGAACTCTTTACTATTAACTCCCAGTATCAGGCAAAAATTGAAGAGCTGACTCATTTGAGTGAAGATATTGATAACTTACTTCATAGTATAGATATTGGTGTAATTTTCCTCGACAAAAATCTGAGAATTCGTCGATTTACCCCTGCTACTAGCCAAGCTATTAACATTAGAGGGACTGATATTAATCGTCCTCTATATCATTTTACACATAACCTAGACTGTCGAGATTTCATAGAAATTTTACAACAAGCTCTCAAAACTCAACAACCAATAGAGAGAGAAGTAATTCTATCTACAACTGGAGAGATTTTACTCTTGCGTGTTAATCCCTATATTCGGGAAGACAACATCAACGATGGTATAGTAGTAACATTGGTGAATATTAACGAACTACAAGAGACCAAAGCTCAACTTGCACATACTAATAATTTTCTGGAAACTTTATATGAGTTTAGCCCTACAGGTTTGTTTTTATTAGACGAAGAATTAAGATTTTTACGCATAAATTCGACTTTTGCTAGAATTAACAGGTTGAACGTATTAGAAAGTATTGGTAAAACTTTCTCAGAATTACTACCGAATTTAACAGATAGATTAAATCCCATATTCTCTCAAATATTGGCAACAGGTGAAATTGTGAGAAATATCGAAATCAATATTCCCTATACTGTCGCTTCGGAAATAGAAGGTTGGTGGCTAGCAAATTTTTATCCTGTAGAGTTAAAAAATAGCCAAATGGGAATTGCTGGGGTAATTACAGACATCACTCAACTCAAGCGTATTCAAGAAGAATTATTGCACAGCCAGAATTTAGCAGAAACAGCTAGCCAAGCTAAAAGCGAATTTATCCGTCGTATGAGTCACGAACTACGAACCCCTTTAAATGTTATTCTCGGTTTTACTCAAGTTCTAAGTTATGGAGATAATCTTAACAACGAGCAGAGAGAGCATTTAAATATGATGACGAAAAATGGGCATTATCTGCTAGAGTTAATCGAAGAAGTGTTAGATTTGTCTAGGATTGAAGCTAACCGCATGCAACTACAACCAACTTTCTTCGAGATTCACTCCTTAATTAACAATCTCAGAGAAATGTTTGAGATAGTTGCACAAAGTAAAAGTCTCCAGTTAATGTTTGAAATTGATCCTGAAGTTCCTCAATACATTTATGCCGATCAACGGAAACTACGACAAGTGCTAATTAATTTGATCTCCAATGCCATCAAGTTTACCGATCTGGGTCATGTCAAGTTAAAAGTAGGAGTTGTACAAATCTCAGAAACTGAGGATGATAATACAGAAGAAATATTTCCTAGTACAACTGCCACCTTATCCTTTGAAATTTCAGATACAGGTAAAGGTATCAGCGAGCAAGACTTAGAAAAAATATTTGACTCATTTGTTCAAGGAGAAGCAGGTAAGGAATCTCAAACAGGTACGGGTTTGGGCTTGACAATTAGTAAGAGATTTGTGCAACTCATGGGCGGCGATATTCAAATTAACAGCGAGCTGAATTTGGGAACAACTGCTAATTTCTCAATTATTGTTAATTCTATGTCTAATATCGCTCCTGTAAATTTGTCCGCCGAGCAACACATAGTTGGTCTTGCTCCCGATCAACCAGAATATTGTATTCTAGTAGTTGAAGACCGAGAAGATAATCGACAATTGGTAGTAATTATTTTAGAAGAATTAGGTTTTCGAGTATTAGAGGCAGTCAATGGTGAAGAAGCTATTCAAAAGTGGGAAGAGCACCAACCACAATTAATTTTTATGGACTTACAAATGCCTTTGATGAATGGTTTTGAAGCTATTGAACAAATTAAATCCACTCCTGAAGGTCAAGCCACCCCGATCATTGCCCTTTCTGCTTCTGCCAGAACTTTAAATGAGGAGCAACAATCATTTTTGGAAGCTAACTGTGCTGATATACTTTCCAAACCATTAGTAGAAGATGTTTTGCTTAACTCCATCGCTGAATGTCTGGATGTTAAATATATTTATAGTTTTTGCGATCTTCCCTCTACTCCTACAGACTCCACTTTACCAATATCTAGTTTATCTCCAGAAACCTTAAATTTTATGGGTAAAGATTTTTGCTCTCAACTCCGTATAGCAGCTATTACCTGTAACTCTCAAGAAGTAATTTCTTTATTAGAGCAAATTCCAGAGTCACAGCAGCAAATCAAAGAAACTTTGCTTAAATTGGCTAATGACTATCGGTTTGATATCATTGCAGAATTAGGAGAAGAGGCATAGGATGATGTGAAAGGAGCGCCAGAATTAATTGTGGAAATTGCTGGGAGTAGTGTTTCTCTTGATGTGCATGATAAGCTCAAAGTTTATTGTCAAAATCAAGTTCAAGAGTATTTAGTTTACCGTTGGAGTCAAGTATTTAAAATTTGGTGTTGCTGAATTAAGGGATGAATATTAGGTGGGATAGGCATCCTGCCTGTCCGAAAATATCAGGAACGGGCAAGATGCCCATTCCACAAAACTGTTAAAATCATCCCGCATTTATGCAACGCCTAAAATTTATTAAAATCAGGACTTACCGCATGAGGTAGGAAAAAATGGGATTAGAGATTGCTTCCCTGTCGGTCGCAATGACGAAAATAGGTTGTACTGCGTAAGTCCTAAAAATGTAATTTATAAGGCAATGAGGCGAAAATTATGACAAGTAAATCGAAAAATAGAGTATTAATATCAACAATTCCTACCCTAGAAAATGGTGATCGCCTAACTAGAATAGAATTTGAAAATCGTTACAGCAAGTCAAATATTAAAAAGGCAGAATTAATTGAGGGAATAGTTTATATAGCTTCTCCTTTACGAATTACAAAACATGGTAATCCTCATGCACGAATTATGACTTGGTTAGGCATTTATTGGTCAGCAACTCCGGGTATAGAACTTGGAGATAATTCTACTATTCGTTTGGATGGAGATAATGAACCTCAACCGGATGCTTTGCTCCGAATTGAAAAGGATGGGCAGTCAATTATTAGTGAGGATGGGTATGTAGAAGGTGCGCCGGAATTAATAGTAGAAATTGCTGCGAGTAGTGTTTCTATTGATGTGCATGATAAGCTAAAAATTTATCGTCGTAATCAAGTTCAGGAATATTTGATTTGGCGAGTTGAAGATGGAGAAATTGATTGGTTTCGGTTAAAATCAGGGGAATATATTCAGCTTCAACCTAATTCAGAAGGAATAACTTGTAGTGAAATTTTTCCTGGGTTATGGTTAGATAAAACTGCTTTATTAACAGGAAATTTAATGAAAGTTATTGAAGTAGTACAACAGGGGTTAGCTACAGTAGAACATCAAAATTTTGTGGATAATTTGGGAAATTTATAAGGTGGAAAAATGTTTATTTATCTATAACTTATAGTTAAGCTATTTCTGTCTAGCAAAAGCGAGTCTATTTGTGTGGGTAAATTTGAGCAAATTAATACCTCTCCCCCGACCCCTCTCCTACAAGGAGAGGGGAGAAATATTCTCCCCCTTCCCTGTTAGGGAAGGGGGTTGGGGGGTTAGGTTTTTTTCTCAAAATTTTAGTCTCACTCCAGTAGTCCAGTAGGGTGCGTTAGACGGCTATAATTTAGACTGTGAAAGGGATTTAACAATCTGTCGTAACGCACCATTTCAGATATGTCAGTTTACTACTAGACCGACACAGCTAAAACTGTACATTAGGGGGTAGGGACGTTGCATAACAAAAATGCGTTTCATGTCGCGCAGCGTTTCATGTCCGCTCTTAGCGGAAAACGTCCGTACGGTCGGAGGGGAGAAAGACGGTTGTTGGGTTACCCTGACGGGATCTTGCTACGTCCCTCAACCCAACCTACACTTATTGCACCATTTTTAGATGTGTCAGTCTACTACCTTTATCTAATAGCTGAAAGCTATTTAATTCCTATATACCTCATCTAAAACTGTGCCATTTGCTGAAATTAATTGAATATGTAATGGCATTTGACCTGCTGCATGAGTCGAACAACTAAGGCAAGGATCGAAAGCGCGAATACCAGCTTCAACTCTGTTTAACATTCCTTCTGGAATTTGATTATTGTGAATATAATATTTGGCAATTTGAGTCACAGTTTGATTCATTGCCAGATTATTTTGACCAGTAGCAATAATCATATTTACTTTCTGAATAATGCCATTTTCATCTACTTTATAATGATGGAATAAAGTACCCCTTGGCGCTTCACTAACTCCCACTCCTTCTAAACAGTTAATACCAGCAGTAGCGCGGGTGCGAGGGGAAACAATATCAGGGTCATCTATCAGTTGTTCAATTCTTTCTAAACAGCCAATAATTTCTACCAAACGAGCATAATGATAGAAGAAAGAAGAAGTCGGAACACCACCTGCGCGGTCTCGAAATTCTTTTAATTCTTGGTCTGCTTTTTCTGTACCAATTTGTGAACAAACATTCAAGCGAGCAAGAGGTCCGACTCTATAAATACCATTAGGATAACCCATGGGTTTGTAATAGGGGAATTTCAAATAAGACCAACTTTCTACTGCTTCTCCTAAAAATTCCTGATAATTATCTTCACTTAAATTATCGGCAACAATATTACCTTCACTATCAGTAAACCGTAACTTTCCGCCGTAATGTTCCCAATCACCATTTTCCCCAACTAACCCCATAAATAATGATGGAAACTTACCAAAAACTTCGGCTTCAGTTTTCAATTGTTCGTCTAATAAACCTTTAAACAAATTAAGAGCAATATTAGTAGTTTCAAAAGATTCTGGCAGACGATTTTTTATCCATTCTCGCCCTTCTTCAGAGAGGGGAGTTCGTACACCACCAGGCACCGCCCAAGCAGCATGAATTTTTTTAGCTCCTAACAATTCAATAACAGTTTGACCGAACTGCCGGAGTCGAATTCCTGCCCTTGCCAAATCAGGATTTTCTGCCATTAAACCAAAGACATTTCGTTTAGCAGGGTCACTATCCCAACCTAATAAAAAATCAGGACTACTAAGATGGAAAAAACTTAAAGCATGAGACTGAGTTAACTGCCCTAAATTCATCATTCGGCGCAATTTTTCCCCGGCAGGAGGAACTTGCACAGCGAGAATTTTATCTCCTGTTTTGGCAGATGCTAATAAATGACTGACAGGGCAAATCCCACAAATTCTTGCTGTTATTCCTGCCATTTCTGTAAAAGGTCGTCCTTCACAAAATTTTTCAAAGCCACGATATTCTACAACATGAAATCGACAGTCGGATACTTCTCCAGCATCGTCTAATATTACTGATATTTTGGCATGACCTTCGATTCTAGTTACGGGGTCAATGACTACTGTTTTAGACATAGTTTATTTTCTCCTTAGTTTAATAAGATTATGATTTTTACTGATTAAATTTTTACTGATTAAGTGAAATACATAAATAACGCTTTGTTGGGTTTCACTTCGTTCTACCCAACCTACATTTTTACTAGGGAATAGATTTCCCGGCGGTTGATTTTTAATTACAAACGCGGGCTTTCCCCCAATATTGTTGAGAATTCCAGATACCTAAACCTGCTTTTTTAGCAAAATTTTGAGCATTTAAGTAAGCATTTTTTGAGTAGGTTGGGTTAAGCGGCAGCGCAACCCAACAAAAAGACGTGTAGGTTTGCGTTAAAAATTGTCATTATTAGAAAGTAAAAGGAAAGAAATTTTTCGTTTAATATCATGTCCGGTAGCATCGTTTGTGTATAGAATTAAATCACAATTGCAAGAAAACCTTCTGCCTTCCTTCTACCAAAGTATAAGTATTCAAGCGGACATGATATAAGTTGGGTTACTCCTACGGAGAAGCAAGCTACGTTTCCTCAACCCAACCTACTAAAATTCACCCAAACTTAATCATTTCTCGACCTTCCATTTTTGGTTTTTCACCCTTTAATAAAGGTTCTAAAGTTGCCTTAATTCTGCTGGCAGGAGGCGGACATCCAGGCATAAAAATATCCACAGGTACTACTTCATGCACAGGCAGAACTTTGTCAAGTAATTCTGGTACAATTCCCGGCGCATTTGGTAATTGCTGATTTTCATCTGCCAATTCTAAATAACCTCGTTCCAAAACAGGTTTCGTACCACCTAACATATTTCGCATAGCTGGCACATTTGCAGTAACAGCACAATCTCCAAAAGAAATTAACGTTTTAGTCTTTTTTCTGACCTCAAGAATTATTTCTAAATTATCCTGATTTGCGACGCCTCCTTCCACTAAACAAACATCAACGTTTTCTGGATATTCTTTAATATCACTGCCAACCGGACTATAAACAACATCGACATGATTTGCCAGTTCAAACAACCATTCATCTAAGTCGAGAAACGACATATGACAACCAGAACATCCAGCTAACCAAACTGTGGCAAATTTAATTTTATTTGACATAATTAATACCTTAAATTAGGGAATAGGGAATAGGGAATAGGGAACAGGGAACAGGGAAAAGGTAGTTTGATAAATTCAGTCTCTAACTATATTTCAAGGGAACAGGGAATAGGGAATAGGGAATAGGGAATAGGGAATAGGGAATAGGGAGTAGAAAATAACCCAATTTTTTAATTTCAGTAGTTAATAGTGCTAAACCAATAACTGTTAACTATCGACTGATAACTGATAACTGATAACTGTATTCACCTTGTCCATTGTTTATTTTCCCTAGCATTGACCAAAAATTCTAATTTCGAGCGATCGCGCTCCATCTCAGCTACCGTTGCTCCCTTACGGAAAATTGCCCCAGTCGGACAAGCATCCACACATTTACCGCAAGAAGTACAAGCATCCACCTCTCCCCAAGGTTGATTCAAACCAGAAACAATAAAACAAGCAGCACCACGACTACCCACATCCCAAACATGGGCACCTTCTATTTCGTCACAAACTCGCACACAGCGACTACACAAAATACAACGATTATGATCTATGCCAAACTGTTTGTGAGATAGATCCATTCCTCGGTCTGGGAAACGATAAACAAACCGACTATGATCCATCCCCACCTCGATCGCCACATTTTGCAGTTCACAGTTTCCATTGGCAACACAAACTGCACAAACATGATTACCTTCAGAAAACAGCAACTCCACCAACATCCGCCGATATTCTTGCAACTTCGGAGTCTGAGTCTGTATTTCCATTCCCTCGGTAACCTGAGTTACGCAAGCAGGTAATAACTTTCTCATCCCAGAAATCTCTACCAGACACAACCGACAAGCTCCAATATCGGTGACACCCTCCAAATGACAGAGAGTAGGAATATGAACCCCTGCTTCCTTCGCAGCTTCCAGAATAGTAGTTCCTTCCTCAACTGCAATTTGATTACTATCAATAGTTAACGTTATTACTGACATATTTTGTTCTTCTCCTGGTCTATAACTATGCCTAATTCAAAAAATCAGAATATTTACCTTAGTAGGGGCGAATGGCCATTTAACCCTACTAACTCAATTAGCAGCAGTTACAACATGACCGTTATTAAATTCTGATTCTTGCAACAGCTCTAGATATTCTTGTTTAAAATAGTGCAACGTACTCAAAACTGGATTAGGTGCAGTCATTCCCAAACCACACAAGCTAGTATCTTTCACCAGATAAGACAACTCTTCTAATTTTTCCAAATCAATAGAAGTCGCCTTTTTATTCAAAATCTTAGTCAGCAAAGCGTACAACTGCACCGTGCCAGTACGACAAGGAATACATTTACCGCAAGTTTCACCACGACAAAATTCCATATAAAACTGCGCCACCTCTACCATACTCGTTTCCTTATCCATGACAACCATGCCGCCCGAACCCATCATCGAACCCACATTGCTAAGAGATTTGTAGTCTACAGGAGTATCAAGCATGGAAGCAGGGATACATCCTCCAGAAGGCCCGCCTGTTTGGACTGCTTTCACTTCCCCACCGGGAACACCACCGCCCATTTCTTCTACTATTTCTCGTAAGGTAATTCCCATAGGTACTTCAATTAAACCATTATTGCGGACTTTACCTGTGAGAGCAAATATTTTTGTACCTTTGCTATCTTCAGTGCCAATACTAGCATACCAGTCTGCACCTTTTTTAATAATGGGAGCAATGTTGGCAAAAGTTTCCACGTTATTAATTAGAGTCGGACAACCCCAAATACCAGACTGAGCAGGATATGGCGGACGGGGGACTGGGTTGCCACGTTTGCCTTCTACCGATTGAATGAGGGCAGTTTCTTCTCCACAAACGAAGGCACCAGCACCGATGCGGATGTCAATTTTGAAGTCAAAGGGACAGTCGAATATTTGACTGCCTAATAGTCCGTATTTTTTCGCTTGTTGAATAGCTTTTTTTAAACGTTGGATGGCGAGAGGATATTCGGCGCGAACGTAGATGAAACCATGATTTGCTCCAACAGCATAAGCAGCGATCGCCATTCCTTCTAATACTAAATGGGGGTCACTTTCTAATACACTCCGATCCATAAATGCACCGGGATCTCCTTCATCACCGTTGCAGATAATATATTTCTGACCTTCTGGCATTTTGGCAACTGTTGCCCATTTTAAACCAGTGGGATAACCGCCACCACCTCTACCGCGCAACCCACTGCGAGTAATTTCGTCTACGACTTCACTAGGAGACATTTCATGTATAGCGTGATATAAAGATTGATATCCACCGACAGCTATGTATTCTTCTATGCGTTCGGGGTCAATTTTTCCTGTGTGTTCCCTGACAATGCGGAGTTGGTGAGAAAAGAATGGGTGCTGAGAATCGCCTTTGATGACTTCAGTTGTACCGCCATTGAGTGCATCAATAATACTTGCTGCGTTTTCAGGTTCTACTTCCTCATAGAGAATATCATCAGGGTCTATTTGTACTAGGGGTCCGCGTCCGCAAGCTCCCATGCAACCTACTCCCACTACTTGGACGCGATCTTCGAGACCAAGTGTTTTGACTGCATTCTTCATATTTTTCATAATGTCTACAGAGTTAGAAGCTTGACAACCTGTAGACGTACAACAGTGAACCCGAATAGTTTTTTGCCTGTTTTTTTCCGTTTCGGCAATGTCGAGCAATTCTTGATAGTCCATATTTCGTTCTCCTCTCTTTTTTGTAGCTATTAACAGTCAGCGATCGACAGTTAGCTTTGTTTGTTTTTTTGAGCTGAACTTTACTTTTAAGTCAGTAAAAATAGAAATTTTAGTAGTTAGGTAAAATAGTCTTTCTTAGTCTTCATATCACAAAATTTATTTCTTCCCACTGACTAAATATTCTAGTGTCACAACTATATTTTTTTTCTGGCTTTCAGCATTTATATAATCAAAAAATAGTCAGTAACTTTAAACTAAACAAAAATTTACTTAATGTTCGGGCTAAAGCAAAACTACAAATAAATATTCGGGCTAAAGCAAAACTACAAATAAATATTCGGGCCAAAGCAAAACTACAAATAAATATTCGGGCTAAAGCAAAACTACAAATAAATATTAGAGTTAAAGCCCTACTATAAATAAATATTTGGGCTAAAGCAAAACTACAAATAAATATTCGGGCTAAAGCCCAACTACAAACAAAAACTGATTTAAAAGTTTTACTTTTGACTTAATTTATTCCTGCCAACCTTTGATTTTTTCCATCACTGCTTCTGGAGTTTGTTTACCTGCAACCTTACCATCAAATACCACTGCTGGTGCAATTCCACAAGCTCCTATACAACGGGCAGCCATCAGAGAAATTTGATTATCTGGCGTTGTTTCTCCTACTTTAATTTCTAATTCTTTTTCTAGTGCTTTAACTACTTCTCCACCGCCTTTTACATAACAAGCAGTACCCATACATACCACACAAGTATGAGCGCCACTAGGCTTGAGTGAAAAAAGATGGTAAAAAGTTGCTACTCCATAAACTCTACTTAATGGTAACTTTAAACCCCGTGCTACATAAGTCAAAACATCTGGTTCTAAATAGCCAAATGTTTCTTGGGCTTTATGCAATACCTCAATCAAAGAATCTTGACGATATTGATTCCGCTTCATTGTAATATCTAACTGTTTGAAGCGTTTATCGCCACTGGGATGACCTTTTTTTGCTTGTTGAGAATCTTTACTTTTAGTATCTTTTATGGCAGTTTCCATATATGAATCTCCCTAAGCTTACTTTTATTGGTATTTGCTTCTGAATAATAGCCTACATTTACCTTATTTTTACTGTCTGTTTCTTTCTACTTAAGTTAAAATTTTACTTTCTCTATAATTGTGGCATATTCCTGTTTTATAGGAGAACTTAATTTACATATTATTACAATCTTGTTTATCTTATTTAATAAACAACTTTTTGATTGTTTAAATAAATTTAAGAAAAAGCTAAATATTTAACAAATATTCCCTAAATTTGGTAATATAAATTATGGCAATCCTATTTTATTTGTGTATAAAAATCTTACCGCTTTTAGGGAACAGGCAACAGGGAATAGGTGGGAGTTTCAGTTTTTTTATCTACTTTTTGATTATCCGCAACCTATTTAGGATTGCTATATCTGTTTTTATAGCATAGATAAAAAAATGTTACAAGCACAATCCTACACAAACAGCTTTTCAGTAGTAATCATCCTGTAGCAAGTAATTAATGAGAAAAATTAGCAAAGAATGCTTTGAGAGTAACTTTCAATATTCTCTCAATATTTTAACTCTCATTCTTCCTTTAAAAAGAATAAGTTAATAGCTGACAGCTAATAGCTATAAATTAACCTTTTTTTTTAGCTCTATCGAGTCCAGCTTTTACCCAATTAATACATTCATATTCAGACTGAAAAATTTTCGGAGCAGCAATATTAGTCAAACTATCAGGTTTATAATGGTCGTAAAAAAACTTATCAGCCTCTTGATGAATAATAATTAAATTATCATCATAAACGTATCTCAACTTAAAATAGTCACGATGAGATTTAATATCCGAATTTTCATATAAATGCGATTGAGCAACTTTAATTATTTTCTCGATGCTATTAGTATAAAAACCTGTATAATTTTCCCCCAGGTGAAAATTTCCCTTATGTCCTAAATCTGATAATAACTTATATGAATAAATTGGAATATCGTTAGCGATCGCTAATACATAAGGAATAATCAAATAACCTTGATAAGAAACCGAATTTTCGTAAATAAATCTATTTATCATCATACTTTTCAATAATTAATAATTAATAATTAACAATTAATAATTACCTCTTCTATAATAGTCAGGATTGATTAAAAGAATTTTTTTTGTTTTTTTTCCTTAAAAGGAGAGGCTTTAAACCTTAATTTTTTTGGTAAAGAGAGGATTTATATAAAACCTGTTCTTGGTGAGTATAGATAGTACAATCAGACAAAGGAACAGCTACACAAGTAAGAATATAACCAGCTTCTTTTTCCTCCGGACGCAAAAACTTTTGCTCACTTTGGTCAACTTCACCACTTATCAATTTTCCCAAACAACCAGAACAATTTCCTTGCCTACATCCATAAGGTAAAAGAATTCCATAATCTTCAGCAATATCTAATATATACTCATCTTCAGGTACTTCAATAGTCTTATCTAAACCAATTTCTGGGTTGAGCAAACGAACTTGATAAACAATCATTTCAATTATCAGTTATTAGTTATCAGTATCTTCTCCTTTTGTAGGAGACTTGAGACCTTATTTTATCGCGCTACGCGCTAGGGAATAGGGAATAGGAAACAGGGAACAGGGGAAAAAATTAATGATTTATCTGCCAGAAAAAAGGGAATTGGGAATTGGGAATTGGGGAAAAGAATTAATGATTTATGTACAATAATTGATTTGATTTTTTATTGTTGGAGATGTCTAAAAAAGAGGGAGTAGGGAGTAGGGGGAAATAATTGATGATTTATGTACAATAATTGATTTGATTTTTTATTATTGGAGATGTCTAATAGACTTCTCCCCCAACCTCTCTCCTGCTCCGAGAGGGGTGTTTCTCCCCCTTCCCTGGTAGGGAAGGGGGTTGGGGGGTTAGGTTTTAGCCTTAGTGCAGAATGGCGGAAGTAACTGACTAGTTACAAAATCCTAAAATCCTTACTAACCAATACTTTTGACTGTATTGAGTGCATCTTACATTCTGAGGAGACCTCAGAATTACGCACTCGCTTTTAACTTCCGCGTAGCGACACTAGACACACCACTACTAAATTTGAATGTTTCCTAAGTATTGGTTTTGAGTTCGTTCAGTTTTTCCCTAATAGTTTCGACTCGTTCCCGGTTAACACCTAAATCACTTTCTCCTAAACGGGAAGCGGAACGTACTTGAATAGCATTAGCTTCTTCATCTACATAAAATTCCACATCATCCACATACCCCATAATTTTACTGGTAAACTCAGCATACAAATAATTTTGCTCTTCCTTAACAATATTAGTACGAGGTATTGATTCAATTATTTGTTTGAGGTTAGCGATCGCCATTTCCGGTTCAGAGTCATAACCCAGGGAAGCAATACCATGTTGTGCATCTTGACTGTAACTACTGACACAATTTGGACTACTGGGGCAAGGTGCAAGTCGTCCAGAATATACACCAAGATTATCGGGTCTGGTGCCTGCAAATAAAGTCAGTTTGCCAGAAGTGGCAATATTTATTCCGACAACAATGGCAACTACTACCAATAAAAGGATGGTAATGTTAAACATTTTCTGAAATATGTTAGAAGATTTTTTTTCTGTTGTTTCCATAGTCTATCGGAGAAATAATTTGATTGAATTTACCACACATTATTTTATCCTAAATAATAACAATTATTGTCTATCTAAAGTCAAAAATTATATGAGTGAAGAAAACCAAGCAATTTTAGCAGCAAATCAAGCATTTTATCGAGCTTTTGAGAAACGGGACATTGTAGCTTTGGATGGCATTTTGTCCAAAGGTATTGGCACTGTTTGTATCCATCCAGGTCGTGATGCAATTCGTGGTTTTGATAAGATTCGTAGTTCGTGGGATTTAATCTTTCAAAATACTGATTATATTGAAATCGATCTTGATATTATTAGGGCGGAAATTAATGGAGATATTGGTTATGTTATTTTGGTGGAAAATTTAATGCAAGTGAATGGAGGTAGAAGAATAAAAGCTCAGTCTATGGCAACAAATATTTTTGAGCGGATGGGGGGAAATTGGTATTTGATTCATCATCATGGTAGTCCGTTGATTAAGTAAGTTAATTTCGGTAGTAACTTGTCTAGCTTAAAAAAACCTAACCCCCCAACCCCCTTCCCTAGCAGGGAAGGGGGAGAAATATTTTCCCCTCTCCTACAAGGAGAGGGGTCAGGGGAGAGGTCTTCTATTATGCTCAAACTTATCCACAAAACAGAGCAAGACGAACTACTACAGGAATATTAATAAATATGAATTGCTAGCCAAATTGTTTCTATATTTGCATCGGTCGATATGATTTTATGTGGAGTTTTTGCCGGGATAAAAATATGGCTATCTTTGACTAATTTTGTTGCCCTTTGATTAATTTCTAATACAGCGGAACCTTGCAGTAATGTCACCCATTCATCTTCGTCTTGGATAAACTCTTCACTGACAAAATTCGGAGGTGAAATTATTTTGTTAATTTTGACGTTTTTATGGGATAATAAATTGTTAAATATCTCTTCCATAATTTTTGTAAAATTCAGTATAATAACAACAATTATATAATAAGACAATATAAAAAATGTAGTGTAGCAACACATCTAAAATTTTGCAATAGTAGGGGCGGGTTCTAGTTTAAATTAACGAGTTTAATCATCAGATCAAATAAACCCGCCCTAAATATCTAACTATCTCCCCATCTCTCCGAACTATATAATCAGTATTTAACCGAATTTAATATTAGGACATAGATTGCACAACACCAAAAAATTAAACAACTGCTTGAGCGTCTAGCTGTAATTCACATTGTACAAAAATGTAATTAACTACAGCAAATAATTGCTCTAAATTTTGAAAACTGTAAAAAGTAATATTTTTAGTAAAGCTATCTGCTGTTAATTTACCAAATTGCCAAATTTTGCCATTTGAAACAATGCCAAAAACTACCAATTCTGGATTGTTATTCAATTTTTGAGCAGTTACCATTTCCGCTAAACATTGTCCCCATCCTT
Organism: Dapis brunnea BLCC-M229; assembly: GCF_050015995.1. NCBI lineage: Bacteria > Bacillati > Cyanobacteriota > Cyanophyceae > Oscillatoriales > Microcoleaceae > Dapis > Dapis brunnea. Next base: position 17,306 of record NZ_JBNHEP010000208.1, read on the forward strand.
CATCAAATTTATCTTGTTTTGCCTCGACTAAAAGTAGATAAGGTTTGTCAAAGATAACTTTTCCTAGAGGGGAACGTTTAGCTAGGATATATTCAGGAAATCCAGATAATTTATCATTGTAAATCAGAGATTGATGACTCCACAAAGTCAATTTACTACAATAAGATTTCCAGATTTCTTTTAAGACTGGATAAATCAAATTTTCACAGATAGCAAATTCTGAATTATCGACTATTCCTTCCCGCATGACTATTTGTATGTCATTTTTGAAATATTCAGGAATGTTAAATTTTGCCTCAACAATAAAATCAACTTCCCTATAGGTAATCTGAAATTCTTGGAGAACTGCACCAATACTTTTGTAATTACTAAAAGACATATTTTTATCGGATTAAAATTCACTTATATTTTTGTAGGTTGGGTTGAGGAACGAAACCCAACAGAAGGAAATAGACATTTTTTAAAATCATCGTTTTGAATCTATAAAATCTTACCTTTAACTTTGGAATTTTGACTTTTAACTTCCGTAGTTTCCCACTCTAAAACTCTGGCAAGTAATTCCGTAACAACTAGGGAAATATCCTGTCCTTGTTGAGTTGCTTTTTCTCGGAGTCGTGCTTCTAATTCTGGGGTTAAATTAATTGTAATTGACATATATATTGTTTTTACTTTAGATTGATAATTTAATGTTATTTATATTAACATACTGGGCAGTCAATCACTCCTTTTCATATAGAATCAATCCGGTAGAATAGTCGTCATTGCGACGATAGGAAGCAATCTCCGCGCATCCCTGAGATTGCTTCCTTCCACTCCGTTCCAGTCGCAATGACTTGGATATACTAATTATCCGGATTTTATATCAATTACCGGTTAACAGTTTCTATCATCTGTACATCCGTGGCCAAATCCCTCTCTAGCTCTACAGATTAATCATTAGACATCATCCGTGCATCTGTGGCAAAATCTGTGTCTAGCCCCTGTCTAGCTCTTTTGTTGTTGCCGACAACGTTCGAGATTTTCCCGCGTCTTAATCGTTTTAGGATGTTCGACACCTAATCTCCTTTCGCGAATATCTAGTGCTTCTATATACAAAGGTTCCGCTTCACTATAACGCCCTTGGTCACAGTATAAATTTGCTAAACTATTGAAGTCCGTTGCTAAATCAGGATGGTTTGGTGGCAGGGAATGTTTATCTATTTCAATAACTTGCAAATACAAAGGTTCCGCCTCACTGTAACGCCCTTGTTTATAATATAAACCTGCTAAACAATGGATGTGAGATGCTAAATCAGGATGGTTTGGTGGTAGGGAACGTTTATCTATTTCTATAGCCTGCAAATATAAAGGTTCCGCCTCATCGTAGCGCCCTTGGTCACGGTATAAAAGTGCTAAATTGTTTAGATCAATTGCTAAATAGGGATGGTCTGGAGGTAAGGAGCGTTGATCAATTTCAATAACTTGCAAATACAAAGGTTCCGCCTCACTGTAACGCCCTTGATAATAGTATAAAAGTGCTAAATTATTGAAGGGAGTTGTATTCGGTGATAGGGAATCCTTATATATTTCGATGGCTTGTTTGTACAATGGTTCTGCTTCATCGTATTTATCTTGAAGACGATATAATTCTGCTAGGTTGTTGAGGTTGATGGCAAGAGAGGGATGATTTTCAGGTAGGGCGATTTTGTCGATTTCGATGGCTTGTTTGTACAATGGTTCTGCTGCTTTGTATTTCCCTTGAGATTTATATAATCCTGCTAAGTTGTTGAGGTAGGTGGCAAGGGATGGATGATTTTCGGGTAGGGCTATTTTGTCGATTTCTATGGCTTGTTGGTACAAAGGTTCGGCTGCCTCGTATCTCCCTTGAGATTTATATAATAGTGCTAAATAATTTAGGTTGCTTGCTAAATCTTCCTGCAAACCCCACTCTTGCTGCAAACCTATTGCTTTCTGAAAATATTTAATTGCTACTTCTTTCTCCTGCTGATAACCTTCATATTCCCCACGTTCCACCCGTCGAGCAAAAATCTTTCCCAAACTCCCATACAAAGTCACCAAACTAACATCTTGCTCTCCCTTTTCCTGCTCAATTTTCTCAATCAACTCCTGCAAATCTGCCATTGGCAAAAAATGAGGGTCATCCTCATCTACCTCATCCAATCTTTCACCCAAAACCGGACGCAAAAAATCAACATCCTCCCTAGGAAGAGCTTTTTTCTGAAAAGAAATAAACCGAAATACACCCTTTCGCCATGCCCAAAAATCTGGCGCTTTTTTACTCAGATTTCGTTCCATTTGAAACGTCACCCAGAGCACAATAGAAAAGGGAAATTGTCGCAAAGCTTCCCGCGTCCACTGTAAATAACCGAAAAACTTTTCCTGTTCCGATTTTTCTCCATCAAAAGTCAAAAAACGCAATCCATCCACACCCGTGACAGTAATAACAGCTTGCTTTCCTGCCTGCAAATATTCATCAGTATCCACCACCGAAGCGATCGCCGCCCTCAGACTCGGTTCTCCCTTTGCTAACTCAACTCGATAGCAAGGAATATTAGGGGATAATTCTCTTTCATATTTTTGAATTATTTTTTCTCGATATTCACTATTATCACAGACAGCAATCAGAATATTTAAGGTGCGGTAACTCGCCTCAATAGAAACAATTAGATCGTCATAATTGTTCTGATTTTTAATTTTATCTAGTAATTCTGTCATATTTATTTATTAAATAAAAGTGTAGGTTGGGTTGAGGTATCAAAACCCAACAACAATAAATACCCAACAACAATAAGGGGTCTGTTGGGTATCACTATCATTCTACCCAACCTACTAGCGCGTCTAGCGAAAATGTGGGTCAGTTTCAGCAACCCGGAAGACCTCTCCCCCGACCCCTTCCCTTGTAGGGAAGGGGGTTGGGGGGTTAGGTTTTACCCACAATTTTAGCCTAGACACGCTACTACATTTACTTCTAAATTCTCAATTCTCAATTCTCAATTCACCTATAATTTCCTTTTCCTTTGCAAAATTTCTGTCACAATAGGGTGAATATCATACCAAAGTTCACCATTGCGATATTCCAGCACATATAACCCATGCAATAAATCTAAAAATCGTTGTTCTTTGGGGTCATTTGGTGTAAAGTATAGATAAGTTTGCTTTAAAATTTCATAGTCCGCACTGCCGATTCTAGTATCAAAATCAATACTAATATTAGTAATAGCTTCCTGTAGCACTTCAGCATTAATTTTTATTTCTAAATCATCTGGTTTGCGCCGAATTAACCGCAGACAAATCCGACAACATTCATTAGTTATTCTGACTAACTCCCGCAAGACTCCACCACTATAAATAATAATTTTATTGACAGTTTCCGGCTCAATTAATTCTCTAGAAATTCGTTTATCAATTACATCAGTTAACATGGCTATCGCTTCTGGTATTGGCTCAGAATTAGTTAGGTAACGTTCTCCCTGTTTAAACAACTTAGAAACTGGCATTGTCACAATTTGATTATTAGTTTCTGTGGTTAAAGTTGCTGCCATTCGGACTTCCCGTAAAACTGAAATAGGAATAGTAAAAATAATTCTAAAGTTGGGTTGAAATAATGCTTTTATATGTTCTTCATAAATCTGTCGCACTACACCCAGGTCAATTTTATCCAAATCATCAATAACAACTAAAATTTCTTTTTGAGAAGCATTCTGAACTACAGCAGCAATTTCATTAATTCTGGCAATTAAATCAGAGATTTTTCGGAGAAATTCTTGTTTAATTTCCTCTCTAATAGTCGCATCAGCTTTTAACTTCCCAGTAATAATTTTAAATAAGTCAAAACCCGCCGAAGTTTCAGCCTTAAATTCTTCAGTTTCTGTTCTAGTACGCTTGGCAAACCATTTATAAAATTGGTCTTTTGTAGAAGATTTAATTTTTACCTCTTGCTTTTCTGCTTCCTCCATTAACCGAACAGCGATCGCGAACAGAATATTAATATGATTAACATCGGACATTTCTATAGAGTCAGAAATAGAGAAAAACACCACAAAATATTTATCTGCCATCTTCCGACAAAATTTTGCTAAAAGAGTAGATTTACCACACCCCCGATGACCAGCAAAAATTATTTTACTATCTCCAGAAGGACTATCCTCCACCAGTTGTTCCAACTCTTCGATAGTTTCAGTACCATATTCAACCCAAAACTTTTTCAGTGCTGTTTCTGTCAGCAGTGGTAGAAGTTCCAGATTTCTATAAGCTTCACGAAATGACTCTAATAATTGACTCATTTTACCATAAATTGTTTGGTGTTATATCAAATCCGGTAGCATCGGTATTGTAGGGGCGAATGGCCATTCGCCCCTACACATTGTATGACGATCGACAGAATTATGTTACTCCGAAGTCAACGGATTTAATATTATAATATATAGTATAGAGTATACAAGAAATTGGTATAAATAAGCTGAATTTTCAATTACTATTAATATAGAAAAATTACTATTTATTCACCCGACTAAATTCTCATGTTTGAACAATTTACCTATCAGAAAATCTCCACTTCCAATGTCACCATTAATTTAGCCAAAGGCGGAGACGGACCTCCACTACTACTATTACACGGCTATCCTCAAACCCACATTATGTGGCACAAAGTCGCCCCCACCCTCGCGCAACATTTCACCGTCATTTGTACAGACTTGCGCGGTTACGGCGACAGCGACAAACCACCCTCCGACCCCCAACATCTCACATATTCTAAACGAGTCACCGCCCAAGACCAAGTAGAAGTAATGGCAGCTCTGGGTTTTCCAAAATTCTTAGCAGCAGGTCACGATCGTGGCGGTAGAGTTCTCCATCGCCTCTTACTCGATCGCCCCGAGTGTGTCGAAAAAGCAGCAGTGCTAGACATTGTACCCACGAGAAAAATTTTTCAAACTGTCAACCAACAACTCGCCACTGCTTACTCCCACTGGTTTTTTCTCCTCGAACCTAACAATATTCCGGAACGTCTCATCGGTTCCGACCCTGCTTTTTATTTGCAGAGCAAACTAAAACAGTGGAGTGCTAACCAAGCAGGTTTCACTGAGACTGCCATAGCAGAATACGTTCGTTGTTTTAGTGACCCCGCCAGTATTCATGCCACTTGTGAAGACTACCGCGCTGCTGCTTCTATTGACTTAGACCATGATGAAGCAGATATTGACAGAAAAATACAATGTCCGTTATTGGTCTTATGGGGAGGGTTGGGAGTGATGGAAAAATGTTATGACGTGTTAGAAACCTGGCGAGAAAGGGCGATAGATGTGCGCGGTCAAGCTTTGGAATGCGGTCATTTTGTGCCGGAAGAAGCGCCAGAGGAAACAACTCAGGCGTTGCTTGATTATTTTAGAGTATAATAGTTTGGTAAAACACTTATAATCATGCTCGTAGTTGGGCTTTAGCCCCTTATATGTCTGGGCTAAAGCCCAACTACAAACAAAGGCTTAATTAGGGTTTGCTTATGGAAAGTCTTTTGGTAGGGGTAGGAGACAGGAGACAGGAGACACGAGACTGGAGAAATGGAGATTATAGAGGAGGTAGTCGTAAAAATTGTCCCAAGATTTTTCTGCCATAATCATCCCAAAATACTAGCATGCATGAGCTTTTTGGACCGAAACAGGCGCACTTTTTTCGACCAAAAAAGGCTCAAAGCAATATCTGTCAGTGCTTTGATATTTAATCAGCAAGCCCTAATTATAACGCACTTATCTGACTTCTGACTTGCGTATAGCACTTACAAGTAAAAATTAGACATCTCCAGAAAAGAGGGAACAGGGAACACTTAACTGGGAACAGGGAGAAATAATTGATAATTTATCCATAAGAATTGATTTGATTTTTTATTGTTGGAGATGTCTATTAGCTTTAGGTTATGAAATACAGAAAATTGTGCTACTTATAACATTTCTAAATAGTAATACTGCCTTATTTGATTGCCATCCCCCCATCTCCCCATCTCCCCATCTCCCCATCTCCCCATCTCCCCATCTCCCCATCAAATTCGATACTGCTGAAACACATCTCTCGCAGCACGATGCAATAATGAATGAGTGTAAACCAGTGAATTCATATCCTTTGTATACCCACCTCCAATAACGCAAGCGACGGGATAACCTGCTCCTACACAGGTACTCAATACTTGCATCTCCCGCCGAAATATTCCTGTATTTGTCAAAGCTAATTTTCCCAAAGCATCATGGATATGGGTATCAACTCCCGCATCATACAAAACCAAATCTGGCTTGACTTCTGACAGCAAATCTGGTAAATATTGCGCTAATGTCTGCAAATAGCGATCGTCATCCATTCCTTCTGGCAAAGGTACATCTAAGTCGCTAATTTGTTTTCTACTGGGAAAATTTATACCACAGTGCATCGAAAATGTAAACACCGTCTCATCATTTTGAAATATCCAAGCAGTTCCGTCTCCTTGATGCACATCTAAATCTACTATTAGAATTTTTTTAGCTAATCCTAATTTTTGAATCACACGAGCAGCGATCGCTAAATCATTAAAAATACAAAACCCAGACCCATAACTGGGAAACGCATGATGAGTGCCACCAGCAGTATTGCAAGCTACACCATATTTGAGTGCTAACTGTGCTGTTAATATTGCACCACCCACAGCAATGCAAGTTCGATTTGCTAATGGTTGACTCCAAGGTAAACCAATGCGTCTTTGTACTTTTGGGTCTAAAGTGCCGTTACAATATCCTTCTATATAGTCACGATGATGTACTAATTCTATCCATTCTAAAGGAGGGAGTTGTGGGGTAAAAAAATGGGATTTATTTGTCACTTCATCTGCCAATAACATTTCATAAAGTAGTTTGAATTTTGCCATAGGAAAGCGATGACCAGATGGCATTGGTGCAACATAATTAGGATGATAAATAATTGGTAAATTCATTATTTAAGTCAAAAGTAAAAAGTTATTGTAGTAGAGTGATACAACTAAAATATTGCAATAGTAGGGGTGGGTTCTAGTTAACTTAATGAGACTCAACATTTAATTAGATGAACCCGCCCCATCCCCCGCTCCAAATAATGGACAAAATTAGCTGTGTCAGTCCAGTAGGGTGCGTTAGCAAAGCGTAACGCACCGAAATATGGCGTTGCTGATTTTGGGTATGATTTGGGCTTTGTTGGAGAAGTATTAACTACCATTTCTTTAATATTAGGAATAATGATAGAAGTAAAAATAACACCGAAACTAATACCTAAACCAATAAAGACTGAAAGTATTACCAATCAATGCTTTTGGCTTTCACATAGTAGCAGTAGTCGAGAGACAATGTTAATTTTTGTAACATTTTTTGTCTGTTATCAAATTTCTGTACTATCAACTTAGTTGTGAGTGCAAAAATCAAGTCACACTTTGAAGGAAAAAAATACATCATGGAAGAAATAACAAAGTTCGATAACGCAAATATTGAAAATAAAGCACTTCTTGAGATTAATCAGGAAGCTCTTGCAACTTTAGAAAGCACAGATGCTAAATCCTTAGAAAGCACAGATGCTGAATCCTTTATCAAGCCTTGGATTCCAGTTCCCAGACCTTGGTCTGTAAAACAAGTGAATGGGAAAGAGTATTCTGATAATGCAGATAAGGATACAAATGGATTACCTGATCCAGGACAGACATTATTGTGGGCAGGGAATGGCCTGACAAGTGATGGGGTAGATTATCCCACTGGTGGTCAAGTAGATGCTATGGCAAACTCTGGTGATGCTTATTTTAATTCTCTGGTTGGAGACAGGGTTGCAATGCTGTTTTCAACTACCTATGAGGACCAAATAAGATATGAACTGCCGCAAGTACAAGTTGGTGGTATCTGGGCTACTAAAAATCAGATCGATCAACCAGGACCAGGGATAGATCAGGGGGTTCACGATGTGGATGGTCTAGAAGTATGGGGCCCAAACAACTTCTCGGATGCCACTTATTACTCTGTGTACGGTGATGTTACATTTGATCCTCTCACCAATAATGTTGTCTCTGGAGCAGTTTTCGATCAAAGCAATAACGTTATATTCAGCCGAGAAGAAATTGCCAAAGCTGTTGCAAATGTTACTCAGATTGACCCGAGGAAAATATTGGGCTACGTTAATGTAGATGCCATGATGGTATCCGGAAAACAAATTGTTTTCAGTATTGACTCCATCCCAGAGTTAGGTTTAGATGGAGGTGAGATTTTTGTTTACAATCAATCGACTGGTGCTAGTAGCTTCTTATATCACGGTGGGCATCTCTGGGACACTAGCTTTAATGTCCAGAAGACATACGGCACTGTAACCGAGAATATTAACGCTTTGGAGGCTGTACCTATTCACACTTATACCTGGGATAGTGAACCGCTGATTCCCGATCTTTCTCCTTTAGATGTTTCAGCAGTTGGCTTCGAGGTTTGAGTAGAACAAACTACTCAAGCTTTGTAATCAAAGAGAGTTGACAGAATCCCGACGGTGTCCTTAGGCAACACCGCGGGATTCTTCGTAGTTTATACAGAGGTGATGTCGAACCCCTGTGTAGTGCTTATTACAGTGAAATACCTCCTGGTTGTCAAGGGTAGTGTGGGTCTTATTTGTGGAGGTGTGCGAAGGTTATAGCAGTAGAAGGAAAGGTTCGGACATTTTAATACCAATCAGAGTTTATACTAAAATTAAAAATTATACTACTGGAGCGACACACCTAAAATTTTGCAGCTGATTCACCAAACTCTTAACTATCCGGCTTAACCCACCGAACATACCGAATATTAAGGATTCTAGCTGTCTTAATCTTTGCTTGTGCATTCATTCTCTTAATCACTCATTAATCTGGCTATAATGTAGATTAACTATAGGAAATTTGCATTACAAATTACATTTTATTAGTTGATCCATCAGATAATGGTATGGAGCAAGTGCAGCACTTGTTCTTTCACGATGGGGGGCGGGAAGATGACCTTTTGGTGAATTTTCTGGAAAATCAAAGCCTAGCTCATCATATTTTAACCAGTTATCATTTTGATACCATCCAACAGTTTTGCTAAAAAGTTTATAGGGTTCTTCTTGAAAATTTCTTGGCTTATTTCCTGTTGGTAAATAGATTAGTTTTTGTACGCTGAAACCAAAATATCCATTAGAATTTTCTACCCAAAGTTGGTCTATTTTCTTGAGGTCTGAACAAGGAAATGTAGAGATTGAAACAGAGTCTAACCATCCTTCTGATTTCCGGTTGGCAACTTGAAGCATAATATTTTCTGTTTCCCGATCTGCTTCTTTCCACTTTCCTTGTGCAAGGAGGTTTTCTAGTAGACTTCTCCAAAAATGAAAAATCAAATCAATTCTTATCCATAAATTATCAATTACTCCCCCCTGTTCCCTGTTCCCTGTTCCCTGTTCCCTGTTCCCTCTTTTATGGAGATGTCTAGTTTAGAGTAGTCTGCGGGTAATTCACCCCAGACTTTAATAGTTTTATCATCGCTACCGCTAATGATATTTTGCCCATCGGCACTGATAACTACAGAAGTAACAACCCATGTATGACCATTGAGAGTAGCTTTGAGACTTCCTGTTGCCAAATCCCAGATTTTGATAGTCTTGTCTTCGCTACCACTAACAATAGTTTTCCCATCTGGACTAATGGCAACAGACCAAACCTCCTTGCTATGACCAGTCAGGGTCTGTTTCAGACTACCCCCTACCAAATCCCAAATCTTAATGGTGCCATCAGCGCTACCACTAACAACAGTTTCTCCATTTGAGCTGATGGCAACAGAAAAAACTTGGTCGTTATGACCAGTGAGAGTAGCTTTGACACTACCCGTTACTAAATCCCAAACCTGAATAGTGCCATCACCACTACCACTAACAATAGTTTTGCCGTCGGGAGTAATAGCAACAGAATAAACAGCGTTACTATGACCAGTGAGAGTAGCTTTGACACTACCCGTTGCTAAATCCCAGACCTTAATAGTGCCATCAGCGCTACCACTAACAATAGTTTTTCCGTCGGGAGTAATAGCAACAGAATAAACATCGTTGCTATGACCATTCAGAGTAGTTTTGAGACTTCCTGTTACTAAATCCCAAACCTGAATCGTGCCATCAGCACTACCACTAACAATAGTTTTTCCGTTGGGAGCGATGGTTACGGATAAAAAGCGATCGCTATTACCAGAGAGAGTCCCCTTGAGACTACCAGTTACCAAATCCCAGACTTTGATGGTTTTGTCATAGCTACTACTAACGATAGTCTCTCCATCTGGACTGATGGCAACAGAACGAACCCAGTCATTATGACCAGTGAGGGTGTGAATTTCAGAAATATTTGTGGCGGAAGAGAGAGTATTGCGGGTTGGTGAAGGTAATAAAGTTGGAGAAGGTTTAATTGCAACTTCTTTATCTCGTTCATTGAGAGTAGGTGGTGGTGAAAATGTTTCCCGGTCTTGAGCGTTGAGGGTAGGTGATGGTGAAAATGTTTCTTTTTGCCTAAGAATATTAGGAATAATAATAATACCAGCAAGAATAGCACCGCCAGCAATACCTAAACCTATTTTAACCCAACTGCGGAGAGGAGTTGATGAAGGTTGTGGGGTAAATGACGGTGAAGCAGAAGGAGGAATAGTAGGTTGTTGATTATTAACCTGATTTTTATGTATTAAAACTGTTTCTTGTTGTGATTGGTTATTCACATAATTATTATTATTTAATTCGACAATATTATTATTATTATTATTTAATTCTACAATTATTTCATCAATAGTTTGATAACGATGTCTCCAATAATCGGCAACCATTTTATCTAGAACTCTACCCAATTTTTCACTCACATTAACTTGGTTTTTCCAGATAAGTTCACCAGTGGATGGGTCTTTAGCTAATCGACTTGCCTGCATTCCAGTTAATGCTTCAATAGTCATCATCCCCACAGCATAAATATCACTACACAATCTCGGTTGACCTGCTGCTTGTTCCCCAGGCATATATCCGGGAGTTCCTACTGCTATTGTGTTGGTTGTATGACCTCCACTGGTTACCGTTAATCCTTTAATTTCTTTGACTGCTCCAAAGTCAATTAAAACTATTTTTTCATCAGATTTTCTCCGCATAATATTCTGAGGTTTTAAGTCACGATGAATTACATTTTGTTGATGTACATACTTTAAAACTTCTAAGATTTCAGTTAATAGTTGAATTCCTTTTTGTTCAGTAATTTTTTGCCCTGTATAAACCTCCTTTGTTAGATCGTTACCTTGAATAAATTCCTGAACGAGATAAAATTGTCCGCCCTCTTCAAAGTAGGCAAATAATCTGGGAATTTGATTGTGTTCTCCCAGACGTTGTAATGTAATTGCTTCTTTTTGAAATAAAGTTTTAGCAACTTGAAACACTTGCGGTCGGGGGTCTGATGGAGCTAGTTGTTTAACAACACATTGAGGATGATTAGGAAGGTCTAGATCGGTAGCTAAATAAGTGGTGCCAAAACCACCTTTGCCTAACTCTGATAAAATTTTATAGCGGTGTCTAAGTGTTTTGCTAGTCATTATTTTTTTTATTAAGTTATATCATGTTCGGATAATCACTTATAATAAAGTATATGGTTTGTAGTATAGCTCTCAGCCCGAACTGTAGATAGGGCTGAGAGCTATACTACGAACTGTAATTATAATAACTATTTAACCGAACATAATATTATATCAATTTTATATTATTACGACTCAGCAGCCAGAAGTCAGGAGTAAGGGATTATTCATTAATGGATAATGGATAATGGATAATGGATAATTACCTCTGGTTAAAACCGTACGGGAATTGAATATAAGGAAATATCCTAGCACTTTTTTCCCATTGAAAGGGGAGGCTTTTAACCTGAATTATTTAATTAATAATTATTAATTATTAATTATTCGGTAAATACAGCAATTTTCAGTTTGCTAGACCACAGCAAATGGCATTTGCCCTTACAGGGTTTCGGTTATGACGATGTGGTTCACTCATATGAAAAGCGCTGTAAGCTAGAGTAGTAATATGAAATACTAAAATTATTGCTATATATTCCCCCTCTTTTTAAGGGAGTAAGGGGGGATAATTAGAGCATAGTTTATTGCATTTCATATAATATAATTTACATATCAGTTGAATTATTGCCGTTAATTTATCCATCAGGTAAGTTATTAATTATGAGGTTCTCCATAGTTTTTTGATTTTAATTTTGTGAGTTTTTTCTCTTGGATTTGTATTTTACAATTTTAACTAAAATAATGAAACAGATTAACTCTTAATTTTTTTATGTAGATGACTTAAACGCTTCTATATTACATTCATCAAGTCTCTGTGAAAGAAAGCAAAAATATGAATGAGAATTCGACAAATACCAACGCCTTCTTATTAAATAGTTAAGCCTAATTATTCTGCTAACCCAAATCAAAAATAACAAAATAGCAAAAAAGATAATAAATACTAAAATAACAAAAATTCCACGACCAATCAAAGCACCATATTTGTGCTGCGCCTTTAAAATCAAAAACAAATTATTAATTAAACCACCATAGATGTAATACAAATTTAAAACTAAATAACTATAAATGCTAAATAGACCGACTATACTAGAACAAAATGCTAGTCCACAAAATACAGACCAAAATCCGATTTTTGAAGTTATTAAGACCGGGAGATGCCCTCTAGGAGCTTTGTTTTTAAAGATTAAATTACAATATAATAACCATCCACCCATAAGTCCCTTATTTCGCTTCAGTTTCCATCCAATTTTCTCAGCAAATTCTTTATAAGTTTCTTTTGTAAATTCTAAGGGATTATTTCCGGTATCCAAGTAAATTTGCTTTTGTACGCTAAATCCAAATTTACCATTACTGTATTGTTGCCAAAGTTGGTCAATAGTTTGCAAGTCAGTACAAGAAATTTGTTTCATGTTCTGGGAATTTAATCCACAGCCAAATACTCCAAAAAATTTTACTAGCCATTTTATTTTCGTGGCTTTTTGTATAATTATATTTGTTTCCCAATTTGCCTGTTTCCACTTTTTTTCTGCTAATAAATCATGCAATTTAGTATAGTCAACATTCTTAAATATTAAAGCTGTTGCTTGTTGTGATGTGGAAGACTGTGATTGATTATTTACATTATTATTAAACTGCTCAGATAATTCACTTGAAATCCTGCTAAAAAAGTTGTTAAATCTTAATACCCAAAGAGGTTTATTGTCAATATTTATTAATTCATTTATCACTTCATCAATATTTTGATAACGATGCCTCCAATAATCGGCAACCATTTTATCTAAAATTCTACCCAAATTTTCACTCACATCAACTTGGTTTTTCCAGATAATTTCACCTGTAGATTTATCTTGTGGTAATTTACTAGCTTTAATTCCAGTTAATGCTTCAATACCTATCATTCCCACAGCATAAATATCGCTACAAAATTTAGGTTTACCTGCTGCTTGTTCGCTAGGCATATATCCAGGAGTTCCCACAGCTATAGTAGTAATTGTATGACCTTCTGTTGTTACGGTTAATCCTGTAATTTCTTTGACAGCTCCAAAATCGATTAAAACTATTTTGTTATCAGATTCTCTCCGCATAATATTCTGAGGTTTTAAGTCACGATGAATTACATTTTGCTGATGCACATATTTTAAAACTTCCAAAATTTCAATTAATAGTTTGACTACCTCATTTTCACTAAACTTTTTTCCAGAATAAATCTCTTTTGTTAAGTCATAACCGTTAACAAACTCTTGTACCAAATAAAATTGTTTTTCCTCTTCAAAGTAAGCTAGTAATTTGGGGATTTGATTATGTTCTCCCAGATGTTGTAATGTTCTTGCTTCCTTATCAAATAAAGTTTTAGCAATTTGAAAAACTTTTGGTCGTGGGTCAGAAGGAGCCAGGTGTTTAACTACACATTGAGGATTATTAGGAAGGTCTAGATCGGTAGCTAAGTAAGTAGTACCAAAACCACCTTTACCTAACTCTGATAAAATTTTATAGCGATGTCTA
>NZ_JBNHEP010000208.1:31453-69545 GCF_050015995.1 Dapis brunnea BLCC-M229
TAACGCTTAAGAGGTACAAAGTCATACCGAGACCCAATCTTCACAACTTCCACTAGTAGTACCAAAACCACCTTTACCTAACTCTGATAAAATTTTATAGCGATGTCTAAGTATCCTGTTAGTCATTGTTTTTTTGAGAAAGTTATATTAATTTATAACTCTACCTCATTAATCTAACATCTCTTATTTAACTTGGTTAACGCTTAAGAGGTACAAAGTCATACCGAGACCCAATCTTCACAACTTCCACTAATTGAATATCACCGTCATAGTCACCAGAATCTAAAAATTTCACTGCTCTCAATGCTCCAGGTGTAGAAAAGTTTGATGATAACTCCTCCCGAACACCTTCACGAGTTGGTTGAGTTTGCTTTTCAATTGCCCTTCCCAGAGCTTGAACTGCATCATACGCAGTAATTGTTCGCCAATTCACACTTGAAGTTCCCCAAAGTTTTCGAGAGCGTTCTGGAAAATCTGAACCTGCTTCATTTACTTCAATATCCCATGCTATAGCTACAATCATTTTGACAGCACTATCTCGACCTTTCTCAAGAGTCTTTGCAGAGTAAACTTCATCCCCACCCAATACTGGTAAATTCCCTTGATTAACCTGAAGTATTTCCAGAGCTCGATCTAAATAACCTGAACTGGGAGCTAGCATCAACACATTTGCTGAATCTTTTGCCCTATTGAGAACTTTAGTTGCTTTCTCACGCCAATCTTCAGGATTTTTTGACCATGTAGATAGATCGCAATCTGGGTCTTCTCTCAGAATAATATTCCTTCTCCCTATCTCAGAGATAAATTCTTGACTTAGCGATTTGCTGTATTTGCTATCTGAGTTATAAAATACCATTGCTTTTACTGAATTTAACTCAGTCTGAGCATATTTTGCTAAAGCTTTTGCAGCGGCTCGATCGCTAGGTACGGTGCGAAAAAAATAAGGACTGTAATTTGTTAGCTCAACAGAGGTACTAAGAGATATCGATACAAGCTGGTCATCCTTGTAAATATTGGCTGTTGCTAGGGAAGTGTCACTTGAGTAGTGACCAACTACTCCTAGAATTTCCTTTTTCTTGGCTAACTCTGTGGCAACTTCTTCCGCAATTTTCGTACCATTATTAAAGTCATTATCATCATCATCAGCAATTGCTACTTTCAACATTCCTTCAGCACCCGATCTAGAAAAATTCCAATCATACTGAGCATGAGCAACTCCACGCAAAACTTCCAGAGAAGCATTCAAATTACTACTAATTGGCATAGATACAGCAATAACGTGGTAAGGTTTTTTATTTTTTTCAACTTCTAGGTTATTCAGAAAAATTCGTGCTTCTGGATCATTGGGTGTTGATTTCAAGTAATTAGTTAAAGTTCTAAATGCCCGATCGTAATTTCTATTGGCAATTGAATTAATTCCTCTTTCTCTTTCAGGTCTAACTTCCTCTGGATTTGCTAAGGATTTCTCTCCAAATGTAATACGCTCTGAATTAAATATAGGAAGATTTTCAGCACAAGAAATGATAATAAAGACTATGAAACTAAGGAGTATCAGCTTTAGCAGTTTAACTCGTAATATACTGTTCATAAATAAAAAAAACAAAAATTCAGCAAAACTCAACTAATATTAGTTCTTGGGAGGATTAAACTTATGCACATTCAAATCTCTTTAGATCATAATTCACACTGGGAAGCCCGAGTTAGAATTAAGTCAAAATTTTCATCGTCGGTGCTGAGGTGTCCCTTTGGAGCATTCATAGTAAACTTAAGGTCGTTATCCGAGAGGTAACCATTGTCATCCTTATCTGTTCCAGTTTTCCATCCTACGGCGATCGTGAACCGTCGCCAAGCTCGAACATCCTCTCGAAAAGCTTCTAGGGTATCCCCATTCTCATCAATTACTTGAAGTTGGGCAGTGTAGCCAAATCTACCCTTCGATCTTTGTGTCCAAATTTGATTTATTCGCTGCAAATTTGGGCAAGAAAATTGCTCTGCCTCTGAGGCGGATATGTAAGAGTAATCTCCATCCCGATCGCCAATTTGGTTAATTAATTCCCAATTCTGTCGATCTGCCTTGCGCCATTGCCCTGCTTCTGTCAAAGCATCCAAACGATTGTACATTGTCTCCACATCTTTCCCCTGTCCTGCTTCTATGACTCCTTTTGATAAGATAGAAGCAAGAATAAAAGAAGCAAAACCACCCAAAGCAACAATACCCAAAGCAGCAATAGCAGGAACAATTCCCAAACGTTTATTAGAAGGTGGGGGTTTAACAATATTCTTTAATTCGCCCATGACTTCATCAACAGTTTGATAACGATTTCTCCAATCATACAAAACCATTTTATCGAGAACTAAACCCAAGTTATTACTCACATTAACTTGCTTTTTCCAAATAATTTCACCAGTAGATGGGTTTTCAGAAAACTGATTTGCCCGCATTCCTGTTAATAGTTCAATACCTATCATTCCCACAGCATAAATATCGCTACAAAATTTAGGTTTACCTGCTGCTTGTTCGCTAGGCATATATCCATGAGTTCCCACTGCTATTGTTGTAGTTGCATGACCTTGACTTGTTACAGTTAATCCTTTAATTTCTTTCACTGCCCCAAAATCTATTAAGACAATTTTGCCATCAGATTTTCTCCGCATAATATTCTGAAGCTTTAAGTCACGATGAATTACATTTTGCTGATGTACATATTTTAAAACCTCTAAGATTTCAGTTAATAGTTTAACTGTCTCATTTTCTGTAAATATTCTTTGAGAATCAATCTCTTTTGCTAAGTCATTCCCTTCAATAAATTCTTGTACTAAATAAAATTTTCCTTCCTCTTCAAAGTAGTCAAAAAATTTAGGTATTTGATTATATTTTCCCAATTTTTGTAAAGCTTTTGCTTCTTTTTCAAATAATTTTTTAGCCACTTGAAAAACTTTTGGTCTGGGATCTGATGGACTTAGTTGTTTAACAACACATTGAGGATGATTAGGAAGGTCTAAATTAACTGCTAGGTAAGTAGTTCCAAAGCTACCTTTTCCTAATTTAGAGATAATTTGATAACGATGCCTAAGTATTCTGTTAGTCATTGTTTTTTTGAGAAAGTTAATTTTAATCTTTTACATCAACTTCTATAGGCTAATTTCCCTTTATTTAAGGATATTGAAGATGAAGAATTTTGATAATTAAGAAATTGTTTGTCAACTCATAAAAACCTCTCTCCTGCGAGGAGAGAGGCTTTGAAACCCCCATTCCTTTGTAGGGAAGGGGGGCAGGGGGGTTAGGTTTTGATGATTCATCGGTTCCATGCAGTACTTCTCAAACAACTTCTAAGAAAATATACACATCAATATTCAGTAGGGGCTGGTTTAACCTAAAGCTTTGACGTAAGCGCCATCTAGTTATCAAAACCCGCCCTCTTAATTATTAAACATTCAAAAAATTGTAGGGGTGAGTTGAACCGAAAGCTTTGACGTAAGTGCTATATAGGGGACGGGTTCATCTCATCTGGTGGTGAACACCATTAATTTAACGCGAAACCCGCCCCTACTATTGCAATATTTTAGGTGTGTCACAGCACTACTTACTTATCAAATGAATTAATTAGGACTTACGCATAGACCATATATGTAGAGTTCAAAAACTATAACGTTATAGTTTTTTGCGCTATATGTAGTACCCATGCGTAAGTCCTGTTAATATCTCCTAACTTCTGACTTCTGACTTCTGACTTCTAAAAGCCTCATACTTTGCAACGTGCCAATCTCCAAACAGTCACTCTCTACGACTCTGTTCAATCTCTCTCGGAAATATGGCCCCTAGCTGCCCAACACTTTGGCAAAACTACTGCTCTCCATGACCCCCACGTTAAACCAGTGGAACGGAGTGGGGGTGAAAAATCTCAGTGCCAGGTATCGAAATGTTGAAATAAAAAAACTTTCTCAAAATTACTTTCTAAAACTTTTTTCTGTTGATGAATCAAAGGCTTATATATTATGATACTCATCAAGTTTCTGTGAGAGAGCCGACAAACAAATCGACTCCTTTACACAAACAGTACAAATAGAATGCCTTATCCTTTTCTCTAAAATAAATATAAGCAGCCACAAGACCATCACCACCCCTACATTTATGATGAATCCCAGAAAAAATTCATCAGAAATCATTCCAGTCAGAATCTTCCACCCACCATTAATAAGAAGATAATACATTAATACCAAAAGGAATATTGAAGATATAATTACAAAACCATTTAAGAGTAATTTCCATTTTTTTCTTCTAAAAGGGAAGCGAAGTATTGGGAGATGTCCTCTAGGAGCTTTTCTGTCAAAAATGACGTTATCATAACCAGATAACCATCCACCATAAAATCCCCTGTTTCGCTTCAGTTTCCATCCAACTCTCTCTCCAAATCGTGTATAAGTTTTTTCATTATAAATATTGGGTAAATTTCCGGTATCCAAGTAAATTTGCTTTTGAACGCTAAACCCAAAGTGTCCATTACTGTACTTTACCCAGAGTTGGTCAATGGTTTGCAAGTCAATACAAGGAATCTTCTTAATGTTCTCAGAATTTAACTTCCCAAACCATCTTACTTTGGCAGTTTCTCGGATAACTATATTTGTTTCCTGATTTGCCTCTTTCCACTTTCCTGTCGCTAACAAATCACGCAACTTAGTATAATCAATTCTACTAGCTGAAACCAGAGGTACATTGCTAGGTGGAGGTTGTGTTTGTGGAAGATTTCTAACATTAGGAAAAACAGTAGACCTTACAACAGTTGCAGAAGAATTATTAACTGGTTTTCCAGAAGGTATAGTAGGCTGATATGTAGGACTATGAGCAGAATAACTATCACCTATAAGTTCAGCCATCACCTCATCAATACTGTGATAACGATCTCTCCAATCATACAACACCATTTTATCCAGAACCCGACCTAAATCATCACTCACATTAACTCGATCTTTCCAGATAATTTCACCTGTTGAAGAATCTTTAGGAAATTGATTTACATCAACTCCAGTTAATGCTTCAATAGCCATCATTCCCACAGCATAAATATCGCTACAAAACTTAGGTTGACCTCCTGCTTGTTCCATAGGCATATATCCAGGAGTTCCTACTGCTATTGTCATAGTTGTCTTATCTCCTCTAATAACAGTTAATCCTTTAATTTCTTTGACTGCACCAAAATCTATTAAAACAATTTTCCCATCATATTTTCTCCGCATAATATTCTGAGGTTTCAAGTCACGATGAATTACATTTTGCTGATGCACATACTTTAAAATAGACAAAATTTCAGTTAATAATTGAAAAGTTTGATTTTCTGTAAATCTACTCCGAGAATAAATCTCTTTTGTCAAGTCATATCCCTCAATAAATTCTTGAACTAAATAAAATTGCCCACCCTCTTCAAAGTAGGCAAATAACTGAGGAATTTGCTCATGTTTTCCCAGACGATGTAATATTTTTGCTTCCTTATCAAATAATTTTTTAGCCTCTTGAAAAACTTCCGGACGTGGGTCTGAAGGAGTTAGTTGTTTAACCACACATTGAGGACAATCGGGTAAGTCTAAATCAACTGCTAAATAAGTCGTTCCAAAACCACCTTTTCCTAATTCAAAGTCAATTTGATAACGATGCCTAAGTATTCTGTTAGTCATTGTTTCTTTGAGAAAGTTAATTTTAATCTTTTACATCAGCTTGTATAAGCTAGATTTCGTTAACTTAACAATAACAGATTGGGAATTTTGACAGTTGATACACATCAATATGTTGGATGAATTAAGACATATTAACTATTAACTATTAACTACTGACTATTGACTACAAAAGCCTCATACTCTGCCAAGATTAGAGAAAATCAATAACGGGGATAAGTTAATAAAATCTCCTTAAAATTAGCAAACCTACCTTAAATTCTCAGATACTAGATTTTTGACATCCTCCCGACGTGGCTCTACGAGACAACATGGGATTCCCATCTATCAATCAAACAGACTAAGCTGAACGAAGGACTCAGGACGGGTTGACACATCATTGGAATCTGCTGGCAAGCCAGTCTTACGTTTCCTCCGTGTCCGTTTAATTGTCTCCGCTTGACCCTCGGCGACTATAGCCTCCTGTGGAGGAGTTTCCCTCACAAAAAGTGATAATTGAACTGGATTTTCTGCTACTGTTTCTTTGACTATTTCAACTTTGGTTTTTGGTTGAATTACATTGAGAATATTTACAGCAGCGTTAAGATCGCGGTCATGGAATGTTCCACAAAAGCCTCATACTCTGCCAAGATTAGATAAAATCAATAACGGGGATAAGTTAATAAAATCTCCTTAAAATTAGCAAACCTACCTTAAATTCTCAGATACTAGATTTTTGACATCCTCCCGACGTGGCTCTACGAGACAACATGGGATTCCCATCTATCAATCAAACAGACTAAGCTGAACGAAGGACTCAGGACGGGTTGACACATCATTGGAATCTGCTGGCAAGCCAGTCTTACGTTTCCTCCGTGTCCGTTTAATTGTCTCCGCTTGACCCTCGGCGACTATAGCCTCCTGTGGAGGAGTTTCCCTCACAAAAAGTGATAATTGAACTGGATTTTCTGCTACTGTTTCTTTGACTATTTCAACTTTGGTTTTTGGTTGAATTACATTGAGAATATTTACAGCAGCGTTAAGATCGCGGTCATGGAATGTTCCACAATTCAAACAAGTCCATTCTCTAATATTTAATTCTTTCTTACCACCCTTGAAACCACAATGAGAACATTTTTGAGACGTAGGCTCCCACCTAGAAATAGTTCTAAATTCTCTACCATGTTTTTCACATTTGGCTTCAGTTAAAATCCTAAATTGTCTCCATCCTAAATCACTAATAGCTCTGGCCAGCTTGCGATTTTTAACCATGCCAGAGACATTCAAATCATCTAGTACGATTATGTCGTACTTATTGACTAAATCAGTTGATAGTTTATGAATAAAATCAGTTCTAATATCTTTGATTTTGCTATGCAGTTTAGCTACTTTTAATCTCGCTCTTTCACGACCCTTACTACCTAGCTCAGTGTTACTGAATTTACGTTGAAACTTAGCCAACTTTTTGAGGTTTTTCTTGAGTGGTTTTGGTGCATTAATCTTTTCACCATTACTCAATGTTGCAAAAGTTAAAATACCTAAATCAATTCCCACTGAATTACCAGACTTTGGTAAATGTTCTGAACAAGTTTCTACTACAAAACTAGCAAAGTAACGACCAGAACTATCTTTGATTATAGTTACTGATGTAGGTTGACTAGGTAATGACCTTGACCAAACTATTTTAATTTTGCCGACTTTGGGTAGATAAATTTTATCTTGACCAATTTGGTAATTAGCTCCTACAAATCTGGCGGTTTGTCTTGACTTTTTTGACTTAAATTTAGGAGGTCTAACAGGTCTACCTTTTCTCTTACCAGTACTGCTCTTAAAAAAGTTTTTGTAAGCTTGGTCTAAGTCTTTAAGAGATTGTTGTAATGGAGTAGAGGCTACGTCTTTCAACCAAACTAATTCTTTCTTAGCGAGAGTTATAAATTGTTTGGTTAAATCAACATAACTAGGCTTCTTTTGAGCGTTGGCATATAGTTGATGGCAATACGCTAAACTTTGATTCCAAACATATCTACAACAAGCAAAAAGTTGATTTAATTTAGTTATTTGGATATAATTTGGGTAGATACGATATTTGTATCTGGCTTTCAATGTTTTAGACTTATTACTAATAGTAAAGTATTATTATAGCATATTTGTTGTTTGGCATTCATCCCTACACCAAATTTAAAATTCTGGTGCGGGTCTTCTGCCAACATTTAGATAATTAATACTTTTAGGAAGTAGATAATGACCATTTCTGCAAAATCTCCCACCTCTCCCAACTCCTGGCAAATAAGCGATCGCGAACGTGCCAATCTCCAAACAGTCACTCTCTACGACTCTGTTCAATCTCTCTCGGAAATATGGCCATTGGCTGCTAAACACTTCGGCCAAATTACTGCTCTCCATGACCCCCACGTTCAACCAGAAGTAAAATTTACCTACGAAGAACTTAACCAACAGATTCAAAAGTTTGCTGCTGGTTTACAAGCTTTGGGGGTTGTCTCCACAGAAAATGGCACATCTCTACCACCTAGAGTGGCCTTATTTGCTGATAATAGTCCCCGGTGGATGATTGCTGACCAGGGTATTATTATGGCTGGTGGAGCAGATGTAGTTAGAAGTGGAACTGCAGATATAGAAGAACTGATTTACATTCTTCAAAATAGTGGCAGTATTAGTTTGGTCGTGGAAAATTTGGCCTTGTTACAGAAATTGAGCGATCGCCTACAAGACCTACCTATACATTTAATTATTCTCTTATCTGAGGAAGACCCAAACTCTGACGAAAATCTACCTGTGGTTAAATTTTCCCAAGTCATTGCCACAGGAGAAGAACGTCCCCTCAAACCAACTAACCAAAATCTGGAAACTCTCGCTACCCTACTCTACACTTCTGGCACCACTGGCAAACCCAAGGGAGTAATGTTAACCCACGGCAACTTGCTCCATCAAATCAATAATATTGGTGTATATTTACAACCACAACCAGGAGAATGCACCTTAAATATATTGCCAACTTGGCATACTTTTGGTAGAACAGGAGAATATTTTTTCCTCTGCCAAGGTTGTACTGCAATTTATACTAATAAGCGTTATCTGAAAAAGGATTTCCAAGAATACAAACCCCATTACGTTATTAGTGTGCCCAGGGTTTGGGAATTAATTTATGACGGAGTACAAAAACAGCTCAGGGAACAACCAGCAAGTAAACAAAAATTAGCCAACTTTTTCTTCAATATAAGTGAGCAATACATCACAGCTCGGCGTATTAGTCAAGGGTTAGTTTTGCAACTTGACCAACCATCTCAGTCTCAAAAATTGCTAGCAACTTTAAAGAGTTGGGTATTATTGCCTCTTCATACTTTAGGAGAAAAAATTGTTTATCAAAAAATCCGTCAAGCTACGGGAGGTCGGTTAAAATTTGCCGTGAGTGGGGGGGGTTCCCTAGCAATGCACTTAGAAAATTTCTTTGAAGCAGTGGATATAGGTTTATTGGTTGGATATGGTTTAACGGAAACTTCCCCAGTTTTGTCCGCCCGACACCATTGGGAAAATCTGCGGGGGTCTTCTGGAAGACCTATTCCGGGAGCTGAGATTAAAATAGTTGACCCAGAAAGTGGCAAAACTTTACCTCCTGGGGAGAAAGGAGTGGTTTTAGCGCGGGGGCCACAAATTATGGCGGGTTATTATCAAAATCCTGAAGCGACTAAGAAAGCTATTGACTCGGAGGGTTGGTTTAATACTGGTGATATTGGTTGGATGACTCCTAGGAATGATTTAGTCTTAACCGGACGGGCAAAAGATACAATTGTTTTAACTAATGGAGAAAATATTGAACCTCAGCCTATTGAAGATGCTTGTGCCCGTAGTCAATATATAGACCAAATTATGTTGGTGGGGCAAGACCAGAAATTTTTGGGTGCTTTAATTGTCCCTAATATTGAGGCTGTGGAAGACTGGATTGCCCAATATAATCCTTCTCAGTCTGAACCCCAAATTAATTGGGAAAGCCAGGAGGTTCAAGAGTTATTCCGTCAAGAGTTGAATCGAGAGGTAAAAAATCGCCCCGGATATCGGCCAGATGACCGAATTGGCCCTTTTCGCTTGATTCTGGAGCCGTTTACGATCGAGAATGGGATGACAACCCAAACAATGAAGATTAAGCGTCCCGTTGTTACGGAACATTACCGCGATATGATTAACAGAATGTTTGATTAATGACTATTGTGGATTTTGGATTTTTTATCTCAACTAGATGCTCTGAAATCTTAAAGTCTATAATCAATTTTCTCGCGCGTATTTGTAAACACAAAAGAAACTAACAAGAACAATTTTATGGAGTATTCTCAAACACAATTACTTCTAAAGCGAGCGATTAATGTTAAAGTAGTCGTTACTCCACGCTGGAAAGAAGAAGCTCAACAACAATTACAAAGCCAAATTAATAATTTAGATAGTGAATTACAAAGACTGGAAATGCAAGGGCAACGAATGATTTCTGAAATTCAGAAGCAAAGTGTACAACCTCCTGGTCCCCAAATACAACAGCAGATTGATAATATTCAACTGCAGGTAAATCAAAAGAAAAATGAGCTTTTGGAGCAGAAAAACCAAGCTTTACAACAATTACAACAAGTACAAACATTAGAATTGGAACAACAAGTTAGTCAGGGTCAAATTGAAGGTGTATTTACTGCGGATATTGGAGATAATTTGATCAAAAAAATGCAAGTAGAAATTCTGCTCCGGGATGGAGTAATTGAAGAAGTGCGAGGTGATGTTTAAAGAGAAAGGAGAAGTCTAGATAAGGATTTTTTATGGGGATATAGGGATGATTAAGAAAAAGGAAAAATGGTATCCAGTAAATAATTAAATATGGGTCATTTCAGTTAGCCTCCTGTCGGAGGAGCTACGCTAACAGTTAGCCTCCTATGGTCGTAACTGCGTTAACAGTTATCAGTACCGACCACTAAAGTCGGAGGCTTGAAATACTGAATTGAATATTTTTTTCATCCCCTTAAAAGGGGAGGCTTTCAACCTTATTTTTTGGTAATTGATACTATATTGGTTCTTACATTAATGAGATACACCTACTTTTTTTCTTTTCCCTTTTATCTATTTCCTGTTGCCTAAAATTGATTTCTTACTTTCTAATTTATTCTTCCATGGTAGTCAGCTAATAGCTAATCCCATAATAGCTAATCCCATAAATAAAGTTAATCGAAATTAAGGATTTATTTAGGCTTGTTAATCAACTAAAAAAAATCTATATTTATTCTTGAATAAATATAGCAGTTAGCAGGTAAGTTTATTATTATCATCTAACTAACAGGATATAAATAGGTTCTGAATTGGCATGAAATAAGGAATTAGGCATTAGATATTAGGTTCAATGTTCGCCTTTGGGTTCAGAATTTAGATAAAAATTCTGTAGAAATGGCGGATATGGGGGAGTTCTTTTGAGAGCTCCACTAAACATAAAATTTTCTGCTCTTTAAGAGCGTGGTAGGTATAAATTTCCCAGTAATTAGGGTTTGCTGAAAAAGTCTGATGGTGATGATAGGCAACAGTTTAGACTATCTGCTACGGCCAAATTTTTTGATAGTCAGGGGAAAAATATTATAGCAATCCGCGCATAGGTTGCGGGTAATTAAAAAGTAAAAAAAAAAGTTGAAACTCCTACCTGTTGCCTGTTCCCAGTTCCCAGTTCCCTGTTCCCTAAAAAGCAGCAAGATTTTTGCCACGAATAAAATAGGATTGCTATAGTATTTTGAGACTACAAGAGCCAAAAACCTTGCACTTTTTCAATAGGGAAAAAACCCTGGAAGCCTGAACTGGTATTGATTATACTTTTGTTCAGCTATCCCTAATTAATTCTGAGCCCTGACTCCTTCTTCATATAAGCACCACGCAAATAGGTGTTTGACATTTATAAATGCTTAAACTCAGTTAGGGATAACTTATGACTTATGACTTATGACTTATGACTTGCGCTATAGAATCTTATCTAAACAATTTGTCCACAAAAAAAACGACGGAAAACTAACATGATTAACGATGTATTTATGCCCGCCCTTAGTTCCACTATGACGGAGGGTAAAATTGTTTCTTGGCAAAAATCTCCTGGTGATTGGGTGGAAAAAGGCGAAACAGTAGTGGTCGTAGAATCAGACAAAGCAGATATGGATGTGGAGTCCTTTTCCTCTGGATATTTGGCCACAATAGTTGTAGCGGCTGGAGATGTTGCTCCAGTAGGTTCTACCATTGCTTTATTAGCTGAAACTGAAGCAGAAATTGAACAAGCTAAACAGCAAGGCGGGACTACAGCAAAGACAGAAACTACTGCTGCTACTGCTTCTAGCTCTGCAACTGCTGTTGCCACAGCTCCCATTTCTACTACCACAGAAATCCAAGAAAATGGCAGTCGTCGTAATGGACGGATTATTGCTTCCCCTCGTGCCAAAAAACTGGCCAAAGACTTGAAAGTGGATTTGAGTACCCTCAAAGGTACAGGTCCTCACGGTCGCATTGTGGCAGAGGATGTAGAAAAGGCAACAGGTCGAACTCCTAGTTACGTAGCTGCACCAGCTAATATCGCTACTCCTGTTATTCCTACTCAACCATCTATTCCAGCGCCTCCACTGATACCATCTGCACCTCCTGCTCCAATAACTCCTGGGCAAGTTGTGCCGATGAATACTCTGCAAAATGCAGTGGTGCGGAATATGATCGTAAGTTTATCTGTGCCTACTTTCCATGTTAGTTATACGATCGCCACAGATAATTTGGATGGGTTGTACAAACAGATTAAGTCTAAGGGTGTAACAATGACTGCTATTTTGGCAAAAGCAGTGGCAATGACTTTGCAACAACATCCTTTAGTGAATGCTGCTTATGTGGATCAAGGTATTCAGCATCCTTCGGGGATTAATATTTCTGTAGCGGTAGCAATGCCAGATGGTGGTTTGATTACACCAGTATTGCAAAATGCTGACAAGATGGATATTTATTCTTTGTCTCGCACTTGGAAAGGTTTGGTAGATAGAGCGCGAGCAAAACAGTTACAACCGGATGAATACAGCACTGGTACTTTTACTCTTTCTAATTTGGGAATGTTTGGGGTAAATACGTTTGATGCTATTTTACCACCTGGTCAAGGTTCGATTTTAGCTATTGGTGCATCTCAACCTCAAGTAGTGGCAACTGCTGATGGGATGATTGGAGTTAAGCGACAAATGCAGGTGAATATTACTTGTGACCATCGGATTATTTATGGTGCTGATGCTGCTGCTTTCTTGCAAGATTTGGCGAAGTTGATTGAAACTAACCCACAGTCTTTGACTATGTAATTTCAGTTATCAGTTATCAGTTATCAGTATCTCCTACTTGAAGTAGGAGACTGGAAATACTGAAGTTGATTATTTTGATATCCTTAAAAAGGCAGGCTTGATATAGAATCCGCTTGAATAGTCGTCCGCAGCGACGATAAGAAGCAATCTCAGGGTTTTAGGAGATTGCTTCCTTCCACTCTGTTCCAGTCGCAATGACTTTACAGTTAGTGTTGATCCGTACATAAAATATAAAGCTTTCTCCCTTCCTTCTTACCGAATTATTAATTATTAATTATTAATTGTTAATTAAATAATTGTGGTTTAAAGCCTCCCCTTGGATAGGGGAAAAAAGCGGTCGTTTGCGGAGCAGTCCGTTAGGATGGGATGGCGTTAGCGGAGCGGCTCTGCAAGAGCGGGTTTCCCTTCCCTCCGGGACGCTACGCGTTTCATGTCGCTCCGCGTTTCGCTTTGCGACATGAAAACGCGCGTTGTGCGGAACGCTAAACGCCATATCCAATCTCCCCTTGAGAAGAAATGATATTTCCCAATCTTCAATTGGTGTAACGGTTTTAACCTTCTTGTAATTATCAATTATCAATTATCAATTATCAATTAATGAATTCTTCCTTCTTCCCTCTTCCTTCTAAAATCAGGAAAAAACCAATTATGAAAGCAGTTTTAATGACATCGCCAGGAACACCAGAAGTTTTGCAAGTACAGCAAGTTGCTGACCCTGTAATTGAACACGATCGAGAAATATTAGTCCGTTTGAAAGCTGCTGGGGTAAATCCTATTGATACTAAATTACGCACTCGTGGCACATTTTACCCAGAGCAAATGCCAGCTATTTTAGGATGTGATGCAGCAGGTATTGTGACAGAAATTGGTAAAAATGTACAAAAGTTTCAAGTGGGAGATGAAGTTTATTTTTGTAATAGTGGGATTGGATTAACTCCTGGAAATTATGCAGAATTAGCTGTTGTGGATGAAAGATTTGTAGCGAAAAAACCGAGTTCTTTAAGCTTTGTTGAAGCTGCTGCTGCACCGTTAGTTTTAATTACTGCTTGGGAATCTTTGTATGACAGAGGAAAGTTACAAGCTGGCAGAAAGGTGTTAATTCATGGTGGTGCAGGGGGTGTCGGTCATGTGGCTATACAGTTAGCAAAATTACAAGGTGCTGAGGTTGCTACTACTATTAGTTCAGAAGAAAAAGCAGATTTTGTTAAAAGTTTAGGTGTAGATTTAGCAATTTTTAAGAATACAGATTTTCTCCAAGTTGTTTTAGATTGGACGAATGGAGAAGGGGTAGATTTGGCTTTTGATACTATTGGCGGAAAGGTTTTTTATGACACTATTCCAGCAGTGAAAGTTTATGGCGATTTAGTGACAATTTTGGAGCCAAATTATACCTTGGGAAATTTGAAAGTTGCTAGGCAAAGAAATCTAAGAATTGGGTTAGAGTTAATGTTAACTCCCATGATGAAAGGATTGACGGAAGCTCAAGAAGATCAAGCTAAGATTTTGCAGCAATGTGGGCGGTTATTTGACCAAGGAAAATTAAAGATTAATGTGAATAAAACTTTTCCTTTAGATGATGCAATGGAAGCACATCGAATGTTAGAAGGGGGTTCGATGCTTGGTAAGATTGTTTTGACTATTTAGAGTTTGCGCTCAAAAGTCTTAGGGAATAGCAGAAAATAAATTATCCCAATTTTTGTACTCTACTTTTGTACTATATCCTGACTGGTTACTCCCTACTCCCTTACTTTTTCAATTTCTTCCCTACTCCCTACTCCCTACTCCCTTACTTTTTCAATTTCTTCCCTACTCCCTGCTCCCTACTCCCTACTCCCTTATTTTTATAGCTAATGGGATAATTTTTTATTTGGAAGTCCCTTATGAGTGAGGGGAGGAGTCAGAAGCCAGTCCTTAGTCCTCAGGAGTAAGGATAAATGGGAATTATAGAGGAAATAGCCACATATATTTGTCCCTTGATTTTTCCCTTGTATGCCCAAAATACTAACTTTTTCTCCCTACTCCCTACTCCCTACTCCCTACTCCCTACTCCCTAAATTAATATCTAGGAATAACTGAAGTTAGTAGCCAATATAATTTGTGCTTAAAAGTTTTTTTCTCTACATTTTTTTCTATAGTTGTAGGTTGTTTGATTACCTGTAATAACGAACTTAAAGCATAATTTTCAGATGAGTTTACCTGCCGATCAAAAAGAGCAATATTAATCGCTAAAGGCAGAGCAATAGCAGCTAAATCTGGCTCTAATTCTTCAACTAATAAATCAATAGACTGAGGTACTCTAACTGCAGAACGAATTCCTTGCAATATTTCTTCATCTAATCCCAATTGTTGTAAATTAGGGTATATTTCTTCCCATTTAACTTTCTGATTTGGTTCCCCCGCTTGAATAACATAAGCTATCAACCTTTGCAGTTTTCCTTGTTGCTTGGTTGTCATATTTTGGATAGGTTCAGTTGTAGTTAATTCTTGGGAATTATTTTGATTTTCTTCTGGTTTTACACCATTGACAATTTTTTGCCAATCTTGACTATCGCAAGATTCTGGTTTTTCCACTGTTAAGGAAATAGTTATTTTTTTGTCTAGACTAGCATCAAGTTCGGTTACTTCTGCTTTTACTCCCAAAAAACCTAGCCATTTAGCAATTGTATGAATTAATGTTAGACGGGTTGAGTGACAGTTTGCTAATAACCGAACTTGGGTCCGAACCATTGGACGAACTATTTGTGTTAGCATTATGGTTAACGTACTGTCTTAGCTATAAATTTACTTACTTTTTTATAGAATAACTAATTTTTCTGTGGCAAATAGCAGTTTTAGCTACCAAATTTTTCCCAGGTTGAAGTAGGCTAGCATATTTTTTATAGCGCTAGGGAATAGGGAATAGGGAATAGGGAATAGGGAATAAGGAACAGCAGACTGTCAAAGGGTTTCAGGATTTAGAAAGGTCCTAACCTTAATGTATAGCGCTATATCTTATACCATTTCTCATGCATTCTTGCTACATCTCCTTGAGAACAGGGAGTAGGGAGTAGGGAGTAGGGTTCAAAGACATAAGATATCTGGGCTTAATGCCAATAATCGTTAAAAAAATGACTGAAGCTTACTTATTACTTAATAACTGAAGTCGAATTGGAAGTATAGCATTCTTTTTGGGAATTGGTATTACAGCGGTTTTCCTGCACGGTAGACCACTGTAGGGGCGATTCGCGAGCCCCTACAGGGTTTTGGTTATGACAATATGATTTATCCATCTGAAAAGCGCTTTCAACAATTAATAATTAATAATTAATATAGGACTTACGCAATATAAGGTATTTTCGTCATTGCGACCGACAGGGAAGCAATCTCAAGCCCTATTTTTTCGTACCTTATGCGTAAGTTCTGTAATAATTAATAATTACCTCTCCTTGAAAACGGATAGACTTATTCTTTTATAGCAGAGTTGCTAGATTTTGCTAGATATATACCCAGCAAAACCACAGCAAAGGCTCCCCCATTCAATAAACTCAAGCTTTCTGAAAAAATAATCCAAGCCAAAATAGCAGTAATTACGGGTGCCAATAGTAGGCTAATAGCAACGAATGCCGAAGACAAACGCTTAAGACAATAATTAACAAGTCCTTGACCCAAAACTTGACAGACAAAACCTAATAAAATTACTAACACCCAAGATTGCCAGGAATAGGGAAAAACCCGATCTTCCATTACCAAAACAATCGGCAATATCCAGAGAGTTGAAAATAAAGAACTCCAGAAAAGTATAGTTTCAGCACTAAATTTTTTTCGGAGTTTTTCTACTATTAACAAGTAGATACTAAAGCAGATCGAAGCTAATACGGCAACTCCATCACCTTGTAGATTTCCAGTAGCAACTTGCAAGTCTTCAATTCCAATAATACAAGCTCCGACCATAGCGACTCCCATCCCAATTAAAAATCGCTTGTCAAAGTGCTGACCCCAGATAGACCAACCTAAAAGTGTTGTCCACAGGGGATTTAGATTTGTTAGTAAAGTAGAATTGGCAACGCTAGTTTTAGTCAGAGACCAAGTCCACAAAATTTGGTCGCCAGCAAAACAAATTCCTGCTATTAATAATTGGATTAGTACCCAACTCGTGTAAGGCTGTTTCTGTAACGGTTTATCTTGAGAAAACTGGTAACGTAGAGCTTGCAGTCTATTCCATATTCCCAAAACAAAACTTGCGAGCCAAACTCTATGAAATGCCGTTGCAAATGGACCTATTTCCCGTTCCAACAATCTAAAAAAGATTGCTATCCAAGACAAGGCTATTATAGCGATAGCTAATGAGATAATCGCTGTAACGCTTTCTTGAATTGAAGTCTGTTCTTGTATAGCTTTCAAAAGACGCTCCCAGTGAAAATAAAATCGCTAGACTAGAAAAAAGGGCGTTGGTGATGCGTGGCTATGATTTTTCTGGCATTGT
Organism: Dapis brunnea BLCC-M229; assembly: GCF_050015995.1. NCBI lineage: Bacteria > Bacillati > Cyanobacteriota > Cyanophyceae > Oscillatoriales > Microcoleaceae > Dapis > Dapis brunnea. The sequence goes on from NZ_JBNHEP010000208.1 coordinate 48,908, forward strand.
AGGAACCGGGTTTGTATTAGATGCCGATGCCTTACTGAGATCTGTCTTCAACAAACCTGGTTTCTTATAACACGCTCCTTAAAAACTGTTTGTAAACTTATAAAAACCTCTCTCCAAACCTCTCTCCTGCTTTTGAGAGAGGCTTATTCACCCCCATTCCCTTGTAGGGAAGGGGGGCAGGGGGGTTAGGTTTTTATGATTCATCGGTTCCATGCAGCACTTCTCAAACAGCTCCTTAGATTTCATAGCTCTATTCACCAACGCCGAAAAAAGAAACAGACTTGCTGTTTTTTGAGGGAGCTAGATTCCCATAAAGCAGCTACCTGCCTACAAATCATCAACTTAATAGCAGCTTGGTACTATACCAACAAAACTTCATCTGATAAAGGTTCTATTGGTGTATAATTTAGGCTCGCCAGAAACTCCGGTCTTTGCTCTTTGATCGGAATTTTTGGCGTGTTTTCAACACTGTTGTAGTTGATAATGACTAGGGCGCGATCGAAGGGAGACATATTCGCTCCCGAACCATGAACACAACTAGGATGAAACAATAGAACTGAACCTGCTGCTCCTTTCGGTGCAACAATTCCATACTGTTTAACTAATTTCTCAAGAGTTTCCTTATTAATTATATAATGAAGCTTACTTGTCAAACGAGAAATCCATGAAGGCCCATCTTGATATTGGTTATGCTGTTCCTCTTCTGTAAATACGCTAATCAAACCTTCTTTCTGGGAACCCGGAACCAACATTAATGGTGCATTGAATTCATTAACTTCATCCAAAAAAATGGCTGTATTGACGATTCTTGGTTCTGGTATTCCATCCTCTTCTTTGTAATAGACATAATCTTGGTGCCATTGCCAGACATCACCTTCAAAAGCTATCTTGGCACTAATTTTGAATTGGTGGATATATACTGCACTCCCAAGTATCTGCATTACAGGATCGATGATTCGGGGATGTTGGGATAAACGTTTAAATATGTCACTTTTAGTATGACAACCATGAACGATGCGTACCGTTTTTCCGTCTTCTTCAACAATCTTTCCTAGGCTATTTTCCCCGTAAACAGCAGGAAGCTCGGCTTTCATAACTTCAACTTCTGCTCTGTCAAAAACATTGGGCAAAAAAAGATAGCCTCGATCTTGATAATGCTGTAATTGTTCACTGCTGAGTTGCATGGATAATGCTTCCTTTAATACTAATAGGCGATCGCTCGGCGCATCCTAACTTGACGCGCCTTTCCTTTACTGTTTTGATGTCTCTAGGGGTTAAAACCCGCGTGTCGTTATTCAACCAGCCGTTAAAACGAGCTGGCTAACTTCCTCCCGCCGTTTTTTAGGTTTAATCCACTATTGCCAGTGCTTCTTGTCGCGCTGCTGGCGGATGCTGTAGGGAACTTGTAATAAACTCGTATGGGTTATACGGATCATTGGGATAATATTCTAGTTGCAGACGTTGACCCAAGCCGTGAGCTTGTACCAACTCCTGCATAATTGACAAGGCTACATGGTCTTCTATTGCCAATCCTGTGGAGTCAAATACAGTCTGCTGTTCTCGCCAATGATAAAATTCTTCTGGTCGTTCAATCATCTCCATTAAACTCGGTCTGACTTCCTCTGGTTGTAACTGCTGACATTCACCTTCAAGCAAGGCTTGTTCGGGAAAGTCCGGACAGACAAAACTCCGTTTTAGTAAAGATAGGGGCAACTCTGTTTTCCCTATGATATCTGCACCTACTGCATTAATATGAACGTGAGGCTTCAAATTCTCACCAGTAATTACTGGATCTGCTCCTTCATCAACCGAGGTAGCAGTGCAAATAATGTCGGCATTGCGCTCTAGTTCATCTAGAGAACAGCTCCGAATTGATAGCCCTAAAAATGCTACTCGTGAGGAGAATGAGCGAGCAATATCTGGGTTAATATCATAAACCAGTACCTCTTGCAATGGAAACACTCTACTCAACCCGTGTAACTGGGTGACTGCTTGTGCTCCTGCTCCTACCAGTCCTACGGTAGCACTATCAGGATTTGCTAGAATCTTGCTAGCTATGGCTGAGGCAGCTCCTGTTCTAATAGCAGTTAGGGTGACAGCATCACACAAAGCAACTAAATGACCGTTGTTAAAGTCATAAAGGCTCGTCGTTGCTAAGACGGTAGGGATACCAATTGTCTGGATATTGTCTGGCTGATAAGCAACAACTTTGACTGTTACAGACTGGTCAGTCTTTCTCATGTATGGCATCCATTCTACACAAGCACAGGATGGCTTTTTGACGAATCCAGCACGAGTTCGTAGTTCCCCTTGGCCTCGATTAACTTCCTTAAAAGCTTCTGTCAAGCCAGCGATCGTCTTATCCATCAGTGTATCAATACCTACTAGCTCGATCGCTTTGGCAATATCTTGAGGTCGGATTAAAAGTGTTTCCACTATTGTTATTTTTCTAATCTAAATTAGCTACTTCTCTAAATTAGCTACTTCATCTTAATTTTTTTTCCATTCCAATTCCTATTATGTTCAATTATTCTTATCTATTTTTTTTTTTTTGATAATATATACTGATATAAATTCTGAGAAATTTGTGTTAATACCTTCAATCTAAAAATTGATCGTAAGAACAGAGTTACCCAAAAATTAAGGTTTAAAGCCTCTCCTATATGGGAGAAAAAAAGAAAAAAATTCTTTTTAACCAATCCTCTTCTTTTTAATAAGAGGTAATTATTAATTATTAATTATTGAAGAGGTGATATTGAGCCTATAGCAATCAGGAATGATTTATGAGATATTTAAGAACAGTTAATAGTAATCAAAATCCTTTTATATTCTGACTCCTGTACGAGGACTGACTGCTAATTACCAGTAAAATTTCACAACTGAAATATGATTGCTATAGATCCTTAACATTGTGTGGCATAATCGAGAAAACAGGCATAATTCCAGAGGATAAAATAATTAAAATACAAAATAACTCTTCAATAATGAATAATTACCTCTCCTTGAAAACGGATAGGATTGACTAATCATGAAAATTTTTATTTATTATCCCCTTAAAAGGGGAGGCTTTAAACCAAAATTTTTCGGTAAAATAAAATGTTTAATACAAGTTTTACCACATCCGAGAGCTAATCCGAAAAATAGTCCCAAATGTAGAGTTATTGTTTGGAATGGGTAAGTCCTAGTTCTTATTCTTTAACAGCAGATTGACTGGATACAGCTAGATAAAGACCTAGCAAAATCGCAAACAAAGCTACCCAGTTAAATAAGGTTAAGGCTTCACCAAAAATTGCCCAAGCTGCTATGGCAACCAGAATTGACTCTAGTAAAAGAACTAAAGCTACAAATCCAGAGGAAAACTTTTTGAGACTATAAGCAAGAAGCCCCTGACCTAATACTTGCCCAACTATAGCTAGAGAAATGACAAACACCCACCCATTTACCGAATAAGGGAAAAATCTATCTTCAGAAAAAAACAATATAGGTAAGCTTAACAAAGTTCCTAATCCACAACACCAGGGAATTATAGTTGTTGGGGCAAACTTAGTTCTTAGTTTTTCTACAGTCAGTAGATAGGCCGCACTGCAAATTCCTGCGAGGAAAGCTGCGATATCACCTTCAACCTTGCCAGTATCAATTTGCAGATCCTCCAATCCAATACTGCCGGCACCGACCATCGCAATGATCATTCCGATCAGGAATTTGTTGTCAAAGCGCTGACCCCAAGCAAGCCAAGCAAACAGGCAGGTGAATAGTGGCTTTAGACTAATCAGTACGGTAGATATGGCGACAGTGGTTTGACTTAGAGACCAAGCCCATAAACCTTGGCTAGTAATATAAAAAGTAGCCATTGCCAACAACAGCCATAAATCTTGACTAATGTCAAGCTTTTGTTCCACGGGTTTCTGGTCGGAAAGTCGGTAGCGTACGGCATTAACGGAGTTCCACAGCCCAAAAATAACAGTAGCGATCGCTACTCGGTCAAATACTGTCGCATTGGAACTGATTTCTCCTTCACTCAATCTGATGAAGATTGCTGAGGAAGAGATAGCCAGTAAAGCGACAAATAAGGACGCGATACTTGTGGGACCTTTTTTTTCTAGCTGTTGTGACTGCAATTGGAGTTTATTTGTCATTTTATGAATTATCAGCACTATCAAGAATTAAATGATGAAATACTTTTTTTTCCTTATGAACCCCGTTAACCACCCGCACGGTTTTTCCATCATTTTCCAACACTTTTCCTGGCAGATCCTTGGCATAGATATCTGGCACCTCAGCCTTCATCTTCTGCACTTCTTCTGGGGAAAAGCAACCTGGAAAGAAGAGATAGCCTCGGTCTTCATAAGTTTTCAATTGTTCCGTTGTTAGTTGCATATAAAATACCTCTGTTAATTTTTTTAAGTCTGAGCCTCAACTTGAGGCTCATTCACTCTTCTTTCACTAACTGCTATTGGCAATTCTTTAGGTGGCTTTATAGTTTGGAAACCGGCACGTGGTGGATGTTCTCCTAACCCATAGCAGCTTCGGTGAAAGCTTTGTTTAAAGCAGCGATCGTCTTATCCAAGAGGGTATCAAAATCTACTTGTTTGACAACTTAGGCAATATCTTGAGGTCAGATTAAAAGTGTTTGGTAGTGGTACATTCACCAATGACAATAACATCGTAATTTTTTGAACTGTTGTTCATAACCTTTGATTTTACTCAAGCTGACTAGCTGATTCTAATTTTTTTCAACCCCAATCTCTATAATGTTTAAATATTCTTATCTATTTTTTTTTTTTTGATAGAATACACTGATATAAATTTTCAAAATTTTGTGTCAATAGCTTCAATCGAAAAATTGATCGTAACAACAGAATTACAAGGTGATATTGATGCCAGTTTCTTACTTTAACGGCATTTTGGCAAAATGTTCTAACAATAATCGATGAATAAAAATATAGCCACCCCCTACTTTTTGTAGAAAAATTAACTGGGTTGCGTAGTCAAGAAAACGAGAATAATTCCAAGGGATATCACGATTCCACCACAGTATGATACGCAGACTTAAATGTTGAATACAAATCAAACCTGAACCATCTCCTCCAACTAAGCTAGCACTTAAGCCAAAGCTAACTATATAGACTAATATTAATATCAACATTTGACTCAATGAATTATAACTATCATAATAATTAAGTAATTCTAGACCATAATCCATTAATCCAATCAATAGACTGCCAATAATTCCCACTATTAAAAACAAAAGTATGGCATTATATATTGATAACCATATTCCTTGGTTAGTATTTTCAATGTTTTCTATTTTTTTACCTTTTTCAAATCCACCAATCAATCCAAATATTGTTGAGATTCCTATCACAAAGACTAATCCATAAATTACAGCAATAACTACCATTAGATTTAGATAAAATATTTCAATCAAGCTAACAATTACCCCCATAGATAATCCAAAAAATATCCCAAATATTGAATACTTACCTGCTTTTTTCCATGACCATTCTATTGTACTTACTGGATTAATTACTTCACTTAATCTTGCAAAAATATTGCCAAAAACCATAGCCACAAATATAATAATAAAAATTAGGCAACTAATTGTCAGAAATGTATTGTGTTGACCTTGAGGATTCCAACCCATTAACCAAATAATTAGTGTATATATTACTCCAGAAATAATTCCTGATTTCAATCCAGAATTAGATTTATAGTTCATTCCTAGTATTAATCCAGAGATTAATCCAGATATTAAAGAATAGATAATTAACCTGAAATCATAATAAAATACTCGCCATAAACATAATCCGACAACAATACCAAGCATCAACCCAATAATTGACCTAGTTCCAATACGATATATCCACTTTTGAGTCACAGTATCTAACCAACTTGGCTGCATCCGTTCAATTAGAAAGACAGTTTCTGACTCGCTTACCATTTGCTTTGCTAACCAACTTAGCCATTTTTTTACTTTCTCTTGAGAATAGAGAATATTAACCGAACGACGTTTAAACATTCGCTGAATATAAGCATTAAATAAGTGTTCTTTTAGTTCAGCATTACTGCGACTAGGCAACTCTTCAATTGATATTCCTTGATAAGCTAAACTGATAATACTTAAAATTAAAGGAGAACGGGAAAATTCTTGCAATTTAACATCAGATTCTAATGCTTTTCTGACTGCTGCTAATTCTGAACCGGCATTTTTTAAATATTCTTGAATTTGCTCTAAACTTAAGGGCTGTAAATATATAGCTGCTTGAAATTTTAACTGACTTGAAAGAGCTTCATAATCACGAATCCGGCTACAAACTACTATTTCTGTTTGCCCGTATTCTTGACAGAATTTATTCAAAACATCTACACAATCTTCTCGTTTTTCTCTATTAACTTCATCTAAACCATCAAGTAGTAAAAGTAATCTTTGTTCTCCGATCCAAGCTTTACCAATCTGTTGAGAAACTTGATATTTAGTATTTAATTCTATAACTAACCAATCAGCGATAGCCTGTTTTTTTCCCTCCCAAGAAGATAGGTTAAAAACAATAGGTATTGGTTGAGTTAAATCGGCTTCAGTTCTATTAATTAAGTCTCGCGCTAATTCCAATAAAGTTGTAGTTTTTCCAGAACCAGGTTCGCCCAAAATTAATAAAGTTCGACCTGCACCTAACTCATCAAATTTATCAATAATTCGAGTACCTGGCGGTAATTCTTGCTGCGGATTTTCTAAATCTTCCCACAGTAAACCCCAAGGACGATTTACTGCATTTTTTCTTTCTTCTAATCCTAGTTCAATTAATACTTTGCCATGTAATGAAGTTTCTAAAACTCCTTTCACCCAATAATTTTTCACCTTGTTCAACAATATCTGACAGTTCCGATATTCCTGCCGATCCATTGATAAATTACCATCAGACTTGAGGTGATTTTTATCATCTTTTACTCTCCCCACTTCTGCCAAAACATTATTAATCCAATTTCGACTAAAAATTGTTTCGTAGATACGGTTATAAACTTTTAATTTGCCTCGCTGTTGTACGATAGCTCCAGTTAATCTTAATTCTAATTGCTCTGAATTTTGATTAACTTTTATTCCTTTTGTCTGCAAAATTTTTTGATATAGCAATAATAATCTACGGCTTCGCTCGCTTAATAAGAGGCGGTCGCGAATTGTTCGTAAATGTTGTGGTTCATCCTGACTTTCCCAATTATTTATGATTAGAGTTTTTACTAAATCTTCTACCCATTCTTTTTCTTTGTTAGTAGGTATAAAAGACTCGGATCTTAGGGTAAGTTGACACAGTTTTTGAGTCAGAAAAGGTTGCCCTCCAGTCCAATTTAATATTGCTTGTAATGTTCCTTGAGGATTAGTCGATTTTGTCGCTAATCCTGTGACTAAAGGTTGAGCTTCTGTGAAACTAAAACCAGTTAATTCAATTCCACGACCAATATTAAACGGACTCCGCAGTTTATCTTGAATTAAATCGGAGGGAGTTGCTACACCAAAAAAAGAAAAAGTTAGACGCTTATATTCTTTATTGTGTGCCCTTTTATCGTAACAAGAACGAATCACTGTAAAAAAATCATCTACTTGAAATTTTAAGCTAAGAATACTATCAATTTCATCGATAAAAATTATTATCTTTTGGGGGATTAACTTGAGGATAATCGATTCAATAAATTTACTAAAACGTTGCCCATAAGATAAATTATTATGCTCAAACCACCAAGTTGTTAAATCGAAGCGATCGTACAAATCTAAACTACTAACAATACTATCAATTACACTGGCGTACCACTGTTCAGGAGTAATATCTAAATTACCAATTGCACTTAAATCAATACCAGCACAAACAATTCCATCCGCTTGTAAAATTTCCATAGTTTGTATTCTTAAACTAGACTTACCCATCTGTCTAGAATTAAGAACATAACAAAATTCTCCTGCTTTTAATCCACGATATAATTCTAAATCTGCTTGACGTTTGATATAGGTGGGAGAGTCAACTGCTAAACATCCACCGACTTGATATTGATAATTTGTCATTTCATTTATAGCGCTAGGGAATAGGGAACAGGGAATAGGGAATAGTAGACTGTTAAAGGGTTTCAGGATTTATAAATTATCAAAATTAGTCATAAATTATTTTTTACCTTTTAACTTGCGCGTAGCCCTATATATTCCTAATCAGGACTTACGCAAAGGTACTATGGTGTATTGGTGCGTTACGCTAGCGCTAACACACCCTACTGGACCGACACAGCTAATTTAGTGCAAAATTGTAGGGTGCGTTAGACGGCTTAAATTCAGACTATGAAAGGGATTCAGCAATCCGTCGTAACGCACCATTTTAGATGTGTCAGTCCACTACCAATAGCATTCATGCGTAAGTCCTGCCTAATATCAATTTGAAAAAAGAATCCCATACTTAGCTAAAATTTTAATTACAGCGCTTTCCGTTGTTATGAGGTACACCCATCGCGGGCAAGATGCCAGCACTACAAGATTTGCACCATTTACTCTGTACCTCATTTGTCAGAAATCTGCTGTATTAACAGGACTTACGCAAAGGCACTATATATAGAGTCTTGGTGCGTTACGCTAGCGCTAACACACCCTACCAATAGCGTTCATCCGTAAATCCTGTACATTTAATTATACTTAACTACTTATTTTTCGGTATTGCATAATTGTGGGATGATTTTGTTAGAGAGGATCGAGCATAATCCCCGTGTCCCCGTGTCCCCGTGTCTCCGTGTCAGCCTCAATCATCCCAGTATTCAGCAACGCCTATTTTTCAAACACCTCTGCCAAAAGTGGCGACACATTATTATTCAACTTACCCCCTCGAATAAACTCAGCATAAGTATCCGCCTCAATATCTATCAACTCTTCCTGTAATAATTCCATATCCAACTGTACTAACTGAGAATGTTCCGCCTGCATTTTATCAATTTTCTCCTGCAACTGCTTTAACTCCCCTTGCAAAAACTCTGCCTGATAACGATAATATTCTGGGTCAATTTCCTGGCGCCTTACTAACTCAGAAACATAATTAAGTACCCGGTTTAAAGCTACACGACGAGCGATCGCCTCCATATATTCCTGACGTAGCGGTTGGTCGCCTATTAAACCTAATATTTGTAACATTGACTGAGTGGTTAAACCTTGCACTAACAATGTAAACAATACCACCCCAAATACAACTGCTGTAATTTCATCTCGTCCAGGCAAAACTACAGGTACACTCAAAACTAGAGCAATAGAAACTGAACCTCGTAAACCTCCCCACCAAAGCAAAGTCTGTTCTCTTAAATCAATATTTGAGTTAGCTACCAAATTACTCAAAGCACTCAAACCATAAACCGAAATTGCTCGTGCAATAATCACCGCTCCAATAGCAACTACTATCAATACTATATTATCTGCCAAAATTGTATATTGAATTTGGTCGCCTATTAACAAAAACACTATGGAGTTAACAAAAAACGCCACAAACTCCCAAAATTCACTAACTATTAACCGAGTGCGTGGGTTCATCCCAATGCGGGAACCAAAATTACCTAAAATTAAACCAACCGTGACAACCCCAATAACTCCCGAACCTCCTAATTTTTCTGTAATTATATAAGTACCATAAGCAGATACCAAAGTTAGAGACTGTTCCACCAAAGGTAGATCGAAACGTTGGGTGAGGTAAGAAATGCCAAAACCAACCAACGAACCAATACCAATACCAATACCAACAAAACTGAGAAAAGTTAATAGAGATTCTGAAATCGAAAATTTATCGACTGTTCCTAATGGAATTCCTACTAACAATGTAAAAGCAACAACTGCCACCCCATCATTAAATAAACTTTCTCCTTCCATTAGGGTGCGTAACCGTTTACTTGCTCCTAATTCTTTTAATAAAGCAACAACAGAAATAGGGTCCGTTGCTGATAAACTAGCTCCGACCAAAAAGGCGATCGCTAAAGGAATGCCAGTGAAAAAATTTAAACCATAAGCAATACCAACCACCGAAATAATTACACCGAAAATAGCAAAAAATCCCACCGGAACTAAGTCTCGTTTTAAGTCTCGCCAGTTCAAATTCCAAGCAGCTTCAAATAATAGGGGAGGCAAGAAAATTTCCAGGATTAATTCAGGAGATAAACTGACTAATCTTATATCAATAAATGCCAGAATTAATCCCACAATTACTAATAATAATGTAAAGGGAATTCGACGGAACAAACTAAAAACTCGCGAGAGAGTAGCTACACTCAGAGAAACAGAAAGAACTAAAAGAAATTGTTCTAAGTTTTGTTCAATAACTGTTTCAGTTACTGCAGTTTCTACTGCCATAAATATACTCCTAAATTCAAATAAAATTATCAGCATTTCCTGCGGAATGCCGAGCTAAAAGCTGTCAGCTATTAGCTATCAGCATTGATTGCTGTCTAATAGACATCTGGTGATAATTAAAAATCAAATCAATTATCGTCCATAAATCATTAATTCTTTCCCCCTACTCCCTACTCCCTCTTTTCCGCAGAGGTCTAATATTCTGATGTTATTTAAAATCTTTATTTGTGGGTATTCAAACAGAGATGATACAGCATTTTTCAGGATAGTGAGGTACAGTTAAACATTATCTCTATTTCTTCTTCCCCACTCTCTGCTCTCTACTTCCCCAGAACTTTGTACCTCCAAATTGTGGAAAACTGCTATATTAGCAATAAAATGCCGACTGTTTCTTCTAGTTAGAATAACAGTCGGCACTTTAACACAAAGGTAATACTTGTTTTAGGCTTCTTTATTTAAGAACTTTTGCAGTTGTTGGAGAGCAAGAACACCAATATTAAATACAGCCCAACCACCAGCAGCAAGTATAGGTAATAGAACGATTAACAAGCGAAAGTCAAAATCCATTTATTCTCCTCCTAAAGATTTAAAAATATTTTTCTCTATTCCTTAATAGTATCGCAATTTTAATTTTATGTTAAGCTTTACTTATATAACTTTTGACTATTGAATTTTGACTTTTGACTTAATTAGGGAAAAGATTAATTATTGATATTTCCTTAAATTAACTTTTGACTCGAGCGGTACTTAACGCAGAGGTACTATATATAGAGTGCAAAAACTATAGCGCTATAGTTTTTAACACTACATACATGGTCTGTGCATAAATCCTATTTACTTTGTAAACCCAATATCAGTTCCTTTACCAGCATGAACCAAAGCTAACTTTTCATAACGTTCAGCGTGTTCAAGCAAATCAGCAGTTTCTTGTTCCGAAAGCTCCCGAACTTTTTTTGCAGGTACTCCCACCACCAGAGATGAAGGCGGTACATCCTTCGTAACAATAGAACCAGCTCCAATCATACTACCCGCTCCTACTCGTACACCATTCAAAATTACAGCTCCAATGCCAATTAAACAACCTCTTTCTATATAAGCTGAGTGAATCACAGCTTGATGTCCAACCGTTACACTATCTTCTAACACAGTTGGTATTCCAGGGTCTCCATGAAGGACTGCCCCATCTTGGACATTGCTATGGTCTCCAATAATAATTTTTTCTACATCCCCCCGGACTACAGCTCCATACCAAATACTAGCTCCTATACCTACTTCTACTTTGCCCATAACTGTAGCGTTATCTGCGACAAAAGCAGCTTTCGATAAATCTGGAGGAGACCAAAAACAGGGCTGATTTGACATTATTTCGTTAATATTGATTGATATTTGCCTAATCAGAATTTTATCATCAGAAACTGCTTACCTCATAATTAAACTTAAGAGTTTAATGTACTGCCTACTTAGAGTAGCTCTTCTATAGTTGCTAGTATCAAATTCTCTTGCACAACCTTAAATTGGCATTGCTGAATCAAAGGATGAATATAAGTAATACCAAATTCAAAAAAGGTCGTTATATCACGTCCGGTTGAAGACTTACACTTTAGAGGAAGGAAGGCAGAGGGCAGAAGGCAGCTATGCTGAAGGTAATATTGGTTTAAAGGGAGAAGGTTTTTTGGTCGCGTAAGCGGAACGGAGTTATATCGCTGATTATCCGGACATGATATTACAGTAAAAAAGGGAATAGGTAATAGATAATAGGGAAAAACCTTGCTCTTTTTTGAATTTTCCTATATAGGAAAATTCAGGTCTTCCCTAACTACAAAAAAAGTTAATGTAGCATTATTTTTTGAAATTGGTATAAGTGGGGCGAGCATCCTGCCTGCCCTAAAATATAAGGAACAGGCAAGATGCCCATTCTACAAAACTATTAAAATCATCCCCTATTTATGCAACCTCCCTTAATTACAATTTTAAGCCTCCCCTATTCAAGGGAATAAAAAGCGGTATTTTCAGCTATCGCCGACTTGAATTGCGGAGCTTTCCGTCGATTGGATACGGCGAGGAAAACTCGCCGTATCCAATCGACCAAGAGAAAAGAAATTTCATATTTTAAGCCTCCCAATACAGCTGGAGGTACTAATAACTGATAACTAATAACTAATAACTAATAACTGAAATGACCCAATTCTCCACCAACCCCGCTCTCCAATATCCAATCTTTGGTCCTGAGATTCAGTGTCCCCACTGTCACCAGACCATTCCAGCTCTCACCCTAACAGATACTTATTTATGTCCTCGTCATGGGGCATTTGAAGCTGACCCAAATACTGGTGAATTGTTTCATCTTCACTCTGGCCGTCACTGGCGCGTCTGGAATAATCAGTGGTATCGGCAACATACTCATCCCGACGGTATTAGGTTTGAAATCCATGAGGCTCTCGACCGACTTTATACTCAAGGATATAGGGCAACTCGAGTGATTATTGCTCAAAGATATCGGGACTTAGTTAGTGCTTATTTGGAACGTAGTACTCCTTGGCGTGCTAATTCCGACTCTTGTCTAGCAAAACTTTATGGTTTACCTGTAGAATTTAGTCCTGACCCAAAGGATGAACCTTGTTGGGAAGTAATTAATTTTCAATTGGACAAAGAGGAAGGAGTACCTGTTAGGTATCCTTATTTTCGATTGTTTGAGTAACTTTACTTTGAAACTTTAAAGGTAGAAAATTAATCTTGGGAGTAAAGTTTATTTGATTAGGATAAATGCACCATGCTTCGATTCGGACTGCTAATATTCATCGAGCGATCGCTTTCTATGAAAAATTAGGTTTTATAGTTTGTGAACGCTTTACCACAGGTTATACTTTAGCCTGTTGGATGGAAGGATTAAATGGTAGAATTGAACTAATTCAAATTCCCGAACCTAAGCCTGCACCTGATGCTTTTGGGGATGAACATTATGTCGGATATTATCATTTATCATTTGATTTGACTGAAAATGTTGCAGATTTACCCAGTTGGTTAAGTTCTTTAAAACAACAGTTTTACTCAGCAGCAATAGAAGAACCTGAAATGTTTGAACCGTTAAAAATTCTGTTAGAACCTACTCAACAAATGATTGGAAATAATGTTTATGAAGTGGCGTTTATTGCAGATAGTGATGGTTTACCTCTAGAGTTTATTAGGCAGTTAAATTAAAGGGAATAGGAAATAGAATAGAAATAAAGATAGGTCTACTTCATTAGTCTGAGAAACCCTATCTATAAATACTAATCTAATCCTAAATGATTTGTGAAAAAAACTGTAGGGGTTTGGTCTCCAAACCCAAACAAAACAGGGATTTGGAAACCAAACCCCTACAATAAAATCTGACAACGTAATCGCAGATTGCCATATTTATACATCGTAGAATAATAGTCAAATGAAAATTGAATTTAATAAAATCAAACAACAATTTCGTAAATTCCATAGAATAGTCGCGCCAATAGTTTTCCTGCCATTATTTTTGACTGTAATTACAGGGATAGCTTACCGACTCAGTAGAAATTGGTTTGGATTATCCAAAGACCAGACACATTTTTTAATGGTAATTCATGAAGGTGGATTTCTCGGCAATCAAATTAAACCTTTTTATGTATTATTAGATGGTATGGCCTTAATATGGATGTTAATAACAGGTATTGTTATCAGCGGTTTATTTAGTAAAAAAGGTAAGAATAAACCAACAGAAAATACAGAATCAAAAGCAATTTTAACGAAGTCAGAAAACTAATTGATAAATTATCAATTAGTTTTCCCTACTCCCTACTCTCTCTTTTCTGAAGATTGTTTTTATCATAGATATTAAATCTATGTTATAGTAAAAATCTACTAACTAAATTCTTAGTAGAAAAATTTTCTTAATATCTCAATTTTCAGACACCATAATATTTAACAATTTGTCCTAAAAGATGAAAATTTTTAGTAATATACTTGCAGCTCCAGCAAAACCAAAACCACGCCCAGTTAAGAAACAACAACGTCGCGGAATAGAAATTAAATCTGAACGAGAAATCGAAATTATGCGACAATCATGTAAAATTGTGGCAACGGTACTCAAAGAAATTTCTCAAATTGTTAAACCAGGAATGACTACTGCTGACCTAGATGCTTATGCTGAAAAACGCATTCGGGAAATGGGAGCAACACCAAGTTTTAAAGGTTATCATGGTTTTCCCGGTTCTATTTGTGCTTCTATAAATAATGAAGTTGTACATGGTATTCCTAATAAGAAAAAAGTTATTCGAGTCGGTGATGTTTTAAAAGTAGATACAGGTGCTTATTATCAAGAATTTCACGGTGACTCTTGTATTACTATTGGGGTAGTTGAAGTTGCTCCAGAAGCTGCTAAATTAATTCGCGTTGCAGAAGAAGCAATGTATAAAGGTATTGAACAAGTAAAAGCTGGTGCTTATCTACTAGATATTGCAGGAGCTATTCAAGACCATGTAGAGGCAAATGGTTTTTCTGTAGTTGAAGAATTTACTGGTCATGGTGTGGGGAGAAATTTACATGAAGAACCTGCGGTATTTAATTTTCGGACGAAGAATTTGCCTAATGTTAAGCTCAGAGCAGGTATGACTTTAGCTATTGAACCTATTCTTAATGCTGGTTCGAGGTTTACTAAGATTTTATCGGATAGGTGGACTGCTGTTACTGTTGATAATTCTCTTTCTGCTCAGTTTGAGCATACGGTATTAGTTACAAATACTGGTTATAAAATTTTAACCGATCGCTCCTAAGTTAGCTGTTAGCTAGTATTTGGTAGATGGGATAGTTTTTTTCTATATAAATCGCTTTCAAGCAAGCCATCTATCACTTTCCTATCACATCTAAAAAGTATCTAGAATTTCTTAAGATTTACTTAAGCTTTTCCAGCAATTATTTATGACACAATATTAGATAGAGTAGCCTTTGATACAATTTTTTGTGGTGTTGATTCTCTTTTTAATAACATAGAACTTTTTTGAAAAAATGTAAAGATTGGCCAGAAGTCTACTCTTCAAGTCTCATGAGATTGCAATCTAATTCCAGCCAAAAATTAGGCATGGGGAGGTAAAATCATGTTTTTAAAACATAAACAGACCAATGATTTAATCGAAGTGATCCGAATTGAAGATGTCTACGATCCCTGTTTAGGTGAAGTGATGGGTCAGTCTCATTCGGGTGAAGAAATGCAAGATCCAACAATTTATCCAAAAGCTGATTTAATGTTTCCTTCAGGGGAAAACTTACCCCTTTGCTGGTTAGACCCGAATTATCGGATTAAGAAAACCCCATCAAAATCCACTCGAATGTCTATCTGATAGTCTTTGAGTCTCAAAATTAAGGAGAATTGAACATTCTGGAACTTTAATTAATTTCTATCAATTCGGACTTGTTTAACAACGCAAGTCCGATTTTTTTAAGACTTTCTGCTCCTAAAAGGATTATACAATAGCGATATTAGGAACGGGTTGAAGTTACCGAATAATTAATAATTAATAATTAATAGTTAATAATTAAAGAATTCAGGTTTAAAGCTTCCCCTTTTAAGGGGATAAAATCAAAAAAAATCCTTAAGTGTCAATCCCCTTCTTTTAAGGAAGGGTAAGTTAATTGCTGAACACCAAAACCTACTCCCAAAAATTTTTATCATAAAAATAAATTTTTATCAAGTGTTGTTAACCATACATTATTTTCGCTCCACTAATAATGAAAATTAGCTAAATTAAAAAAAAGTATTAAAGTAGGAATAATCTATATATTAAATGATTCAAGTGAAAAATCAGCTAGAGGAAAAATTAAAAATGTCAGGAAAAATATTGTTGGTAGATGATGAACCAGGATTACGGGAAGCCGTACAAGCTTATTTAGAAGATAGTGGTTTCCATGTAGATGTTGCTAGTAATGCTAATGAAGGATGGGATATCCTACAATCACATTTACCTGACTTGGTAATTACAGATATTATGATGCCTCAAGTAGATGGTTATCAATTTCTGCAAAAATTACGAGAGGAACCAAGATTTAAAGCTTTACCTGTAGTATTTTTGACTGCTAAAGGAATGACTACAGACCGCATTCAGGGTTATCAAGCGGGTTGTGACGCTTATCTTTCTAAACCTTTTGACCCAGAAGAGTTGGTAGCTATTGTAGAAAATTTGTTAGAACGTCGAACATCAGCACAAACTACTAATGAAGGGGAAAATACTCCCGATATTGCTGCTTTAGCAAGTCAAATTGCCGAAATAAAAGCAATGTTAATGGGAAAGAGCGCGATCGCTCAGACTCCTTCACCGATAAAAATAGATTTGACTCCTAGGGAACAGAGTGTTTTAGATTTAGTAGCTAGAGGATTAATGAATAAGGAAATTGCTAGGGATCTAAATACGAGTGTTCGGAATGTGGAAAAGTATGTAAGTAGATTATTTACGAAAACTGGCACCAATAGTCGAACGGAGTTGGTTCGCTATGCTTTGGAGCATGGATTGACAAATTGATTCAAAAAGTCGGGGAGTCGGGGAGTGAGGGAGTAAGGGAGTCGGGGTGTCGGGGAGAATAAGAGAAATTTTTAGGTGTGTTACGACGGCTTAAATTCTGACTGTGAAAAGGATTTAGCGTTCTGTCGTAACGCACCATTTTAGATATGTTAGCGTTGTTAGAGATTACGAAATCTGGCTGTAAATTGAGGATATTTTTCTAAATCTTCAACTGAATCTACTGGTGGCATCTCAATCCATTTTCCTTCTTGATGCAGTCTATCGATATAAGCGTAAAATGCTTCTTGATCGTCTCTATGAGCTAGCATATAATTTTGCAATTCTTTTTGACTCATTGCTTGAAAGTTGGGTTTGTTCATTCAATGTATCTCCAGTTTCCGTTAGGATATATTTCTATAATGCTATCTTCATCGGCAAGAAAAATGTAGAGTTTATATGCCTCAGACTACAAAAATTAAGTTTCAATCCCTAATAGGGATTATTAGTTGTTTAAACAAGACAGCGATCGCGTATTTCAGGAAGCTTTGAGTTTCAATCCCTAATAGGGATTTTTAGTTGTTTAAACCGGAAAATGCTAACTCAGATTTTTGCCTGAACAGCCGTTTCAATCCCTAATAGGGATTTTTAGTTGTTTAAACAGGAGGAGGAGGCTCCGCTGAGACTTGTTTGTTTGTTTCAATCCCTAATAGGGATTTTTAGTTGTTTAAACAGCTGTTAGCGATGGACAGCTTCGCTTAATCCTAGTTTCAATCCCTAATAGGGATTTTTAGTTGTTTAAACCTTATTTACTTAGGTTTAACTTGCTTGAAATAATTAATGTTTCAATCCCTAATAGGGATTTTTAGTTGTTTAAACCAGACTAAAGTTTCTCTTAGATTTCTGATATCACAGTTTTTGTTTCAATCCCTAATAGGGATTTTTAGTTGTTTAAACTAATCAAAATAATTGGTCTGATAGTTCACTAGATAAAGTTTCAATCCCTAATAGGGATTTTTAGTTGTTTAAACAGGTAAAAGTGGTAAAATAGGTAAAAGTGGTAAAGTTTCAATCCCTAATAGGGATTTTTAGTTGTTTAAACAAGAAATAATTCCGTTGGTATAATCCATCAAAGTAGTGTTTCAATCCCTAATAGGGATTTTTAGTTGTTTAAACAATGGTTGGAAGTCAGGGTAAGGTGGTCATCCTCAGTTTCAATCCCTAATAGGGATTTTTAGTTGTTTAAACTCAAAAGAATAATGCTATATTTAAAAAAGACACCTAAGTTTCAATCCCTAATAGGGATTTTTAGTTGTTTAAACAGGGTCTTATCAGTCAATTTCTATACCGCAATTAGTTTCAATCCCTAATAGGGATTTTTAGTTGTTTAAACATTTGAATATGACTAATCCTTGTTCTTGGCTGCTTTCCGTTTCAATCCCTAATAGGGATTTTTAGTTGTTTAAACTCTTTAAGATCCCTGGCTTCAGACAATCGCATATTAGGTTTCAATCCCTAATAGGGATTTTTAGTTGTTTAAACAAATAATTCTTTGTTGATATTGACTAATCCTTTTTTGTTTCAATCCCTAATAGGGATTTTTAGTTGTTTAAACTGGTAGCAATCTAAAATAAAAATCTAGGGTGATAAAAATATGTTTCAATCCCTAATAGGGATTTTTAGTTGTTTAAACAGTTTTATTTAATTCTTCATATCCAAAAACATTCTTGTTTCAATCCCTAATAGGGATTTTTAGTTGTTTAAACTTTAAAAAATCCTTCTAAGATTTGGAGTAGGGGAGTTTCAATCCCTAATAGGGATTTTTAGTTGTTTAAACTTTTGTATCTATCGAATTTTTTATCATCTGGAGATAATTCGTTTCAATCCCTAATAGGGATTTTTAGTTGTTTAAACCGCAGGATTTTAGAACCCTTGTCATATTTAGTTTTCAAGGTTCGATTTCGACGATCATCTAAAGAATAGCATAACCCCTCAAAAATTTTCAAGAGCCTAAAAAAAATATTTTCCCAAAACCCGCACCAGGCAAGCAACAGAGGATTTGCGACGATCGCCTCCAACCCTCTATACAAATAAAACCCTTTCCTAGACTCAATTTCAGCCATTATTTTTTCCCTCTCAATTTCTACAGCTACCGATCGTCGCATTTTACCTCTATTTTCTAAACAAAAAATATAGTATCGTCCCTCACCTCTGGCCCACCAATCCGTTCTACTTTTCCCTGACAACATTGGCACAAAAAATAAAAACGAATATTATCTTCCTGGCCTTTCAGTAATTTGGCCAAACGACCCCGTAACTTAGCATATTGAGTCTCTGTTAAATTGCACTCAAAAATACTATACTGCATCCACTGACCGTAAGACTTTAAAATATTATGAATTTTCGTCCTTCGTTTATCATCAGAAACATCATAACAAATAACCACATACATAAAAAATTATCTCCTCAAAATCAACAAGAAAACCCCAGTTTCTCTCACCAAAACTGGGGTAAAAAAATCCCAAAATCTAACGCATAATTAAAGGTGGATATTGCTCGGTTTCTCCCATCAAATATTTAGCCAACAACCGCGCCTGAATTTCAAAAGCTTCTCGATAAGTATATTGACGCTGCATGACTGGATGCTTAAATTTAAACTGTTTCCTTTTTTCATACAAAGTCAGGAATTTTTTTAACCCATTTTTCGTTAAAGAAACTGCTCCACTTATAGGTTCAGTTGTAAAATCTTCCACTGTTAAAGTACCTTTATTTACAGCAGAAAAAACTACCATATCCACCACCAAAGGACGAAATTCTTCCATCAAATCTAAAGCTAAAGAAGGACGACCATAATGTTGATAATGTAAATACCCTAAATAAGGATCGAAACCAACAATATTTACGGCACTTTGTACGTCATGGCGCAACAAAGCATAACCCAAACTTAATAAGGAATTAACTGGGTCTGTAGGAGGGCGACGTCGCCGAGCTTCAAAAGTAAAATCTGACCCTTTAATTAACTGATTAAAACAACTAAAATAAGCAGCACTTCCAGCACCTTCTAATCCCCGCAAGGAATCTATATTATTAGTAGAATTAATCGGGGCGATCGCTCCATCTAATTTTTTCAAAGGTAGCTGGAAATCTAATTCGGAAGATTCCCGTTGCCGACGCAATAAAATATTGCGATAATTCTTCAATTTTCCCCGCACAAAACCTTTAACAACATGAACGGCTTGTTCGGATTTTCCGGCAGCTTTCCATTGAGCAGAACGAACAAAAATATTTTTAGTCATTTCTGGTTCTAGTCTGCCTAAATATTTGCCATTAGCTGTTAGGAATGACAAAGGAAGTTGTCGCGACAATAATTCGATTACCACTGCGGGAGAAACAGTTGCCCGACCTAAAATTACAACTCCATCTACTTTAATTAATGGAATATCTAAAAGTTTTTGTTTATCGGCTTTGACGACTAAACGTTCATCATTTTTGCCGATAAAAGCATCTTCGTGAGTTATGTAAGTAGTACCCATTTTTTTCAGTTATCAGTTTTTTCAGTTATTAGTAGTAGGTTGGGTTAAGCGATAGCGAACCCAACATTAAACCTTAGTGTTTTTCAGATAAATAATTGTTAATTTTGTCGGAAATCATTATTCTCCTTTGGTTATAATTTTTTTGAGTTTTTCCGATATAAATAATGTTGGGTTTCGTTCCTCAACCCAACCTACATTTCTTAATCCGTATATCCGTGGCATAATCCGTGTAAGCAACCCAACCTACATTTAAA
>NZ_JBNHEP010000208.1:69645-82712 GCF_050015995.1 Dapis brunnea BLCC-M229
TAAATTCTAAATTGAAACTTAATCCGTATATCCGTGGCATAATCCGTGTGAGCAACCCAACCTACATTTAAACTTTTGACTTCTAAATTCTGAATTCTAAATTCTGAATTCTAAATTCTAAATTGAAACTTAATCCGTATATCCGTGGCATAATCCGTGTGAGCAAACCTCTTCCCGATATTTATTTACTCGCTCATTTGCTAAAGGTAAACATTGAGAAAAAAGACTACAACCACGACAACGAGGACTATAAACTGCCAGAGGTATAATTCCTGATTCCCACAACTTCAACACATCAGAAATAGTAGCGATCGCCTGGTTTCTTAAATCTGTTGAAATTTCTACAAGTTGCCGTCGATGAGATTCAGCATAATAGATATAACCAGTATTAATAGTTTTCCCGGTCATCTCTTCTAGACACAAAGCTTGAGCGCAAACTTGTAATTTATCATTATCCCATTTTCCTTTTTTTCCTCGTTTATATTCGACAGGAAAAAATTCACCATTTTCAGCTTCAATCAAATCTGATTTGCCGATTAATTTATATTTTTCTGACTTTAACCAAACAGCACGAACTTGCCAAACATCCTCTCGATTTCCTTCACCCAAAGTATGGATACGGTCGTGTAAAGTTGTACCTTCAATTGTGTATTGATTATCGACAAATTCTCCAGCACAAAACATCCGCCAAAAACGATGAGGGCAATAATTATATTGATTCAAAGCAGCAATTGGAACATAATCATTATTTTGCATAAAAAAAACCTCAATTTTTGATAGTAGAAAACCTAACCCCCAGCCCCCTTCCCTGCAAGGGAAGGGGGAGCAATAAAACTAAAATTAAACTTTGATCAAAGCCCCTATCTTTGTAGGAGAGGGGTTGGGGAGAGTTCTCTTCAAACAACATTTAACCGACTCACCATTCCCTGGGCAATAAGTATATTGATTCAAAGCAGCAATTGGAACATAATCATTATTTTGCATAAATAAACCTCAATTTTTGATAGTAGATTTTAAGACTTAATTCCTCAAAGATTTTTCTGTAATTGCGAGTCGGAATTGTGAATAGCAATCCTAAATAGGTTGTAATTTTTAGTTGGGTTTGGAGACCAAACCCCTACAGTTTTTTTCGCAAATCATTGAGAATTAGTAAATAACCTTTTTGATAATAATTAGCCAGTAGCGCATTAATTATTATTATGTTTATTTCTCCCCACACTCCCCACACTCCCCACACTCCCTAACTCCGCCTCACCATTCCCATTCCCATTGGCGTTTTTCTACCCAAACCACAATAGATAGCAAAATCAGCTAAAGCATTAATTTGTTTAATTTTCTCTGGTTCAATATCTCCAAAAATTCGATATGTCACCTCACCTACAACGCCAATAAACTTACTCCGAGAATCAGAAACAATTTCTGTATTAATATCCAAATAACTCGGATAAATAGACTCTAGTGGAATGTCAAAAAATTCCATCCCACTATATTTATCCCAACGATTCAACAGAGAATTAAACACACAATCTTTAGTAGGCATCGGTGTATCATAAGTTCCTTGGCGAAAACAAGTAGGAGTAGCAAAATTTAAAGTAATAATTCTCTGAGAATCAGAAGCATTTTCATATAATTCTTGATAGGAAAAAGAACCAACCCAAGGTTGCTCGGATTTGGGGGTACTCAGAATACTAATAATGTTTAAATTTGCCGGACCTAAATGCCAGGGTTTGTCGGGATTAATATTCAACCAAAGTTTAGTTAGTTCACCGAATAAATTCTCATCTAAAAGAGATATTCGCCACCAACAATTAGTATTTACTGGAATAGAATTTTTATGTTGCCATTGGAGGAGAGTATGGTTGCGACTTTTTGACTGGGGTTTTTTAGTTTGTAAAGGACTAATAGTAAAAGGTTTATTTGCAGTAGATTCATGGAGGCGATCGCCTAAATTTTTATCGACGGAACTAACTAAAGTTAAGAACAAAGCATGGAGATGTCTACCTGTTAGATATCCGTTAGGAATAGGAGATTTTGGGATTAGGTTAAGGACAAGACTATAAGGCATTTTTTTGATGTTGAAATTGATAATTTAATTTCTGTAGGGTGGGTTAGACAGAGATAATTTAGACTATTTCAAATTAATTTCTCACCGTTAACGAAGTCAGAAGTCAGATAGATGAGCCGTCGGATTGGCGACGTACAGAAGTTATTTTTGTAACGAGGATTTAAGTTCAAAAATATTTCGCCTTAAAAGACGGGATTACGCGAGCAAATTATTTTGATAAAAGTATTAAATTTCAGATAAATAGTAAAGGCAATGCGACATTAATTCTAAACAATTATGATGTCGTTAGTTTTTTTTAGATTCCAATATAAGCTATCTAAAAAGAAAGCATCTTGATTAAAAGCTATACTCCATGATTGGGAGCTAAGACTACCACCTGGTAGAATAATTTTTAATTCATAAACTTCAAATAAAGGTGGTAATGCACGACCTAATTTAATAGCTTTGGGATGACTATCTATTGCCCAGGCGACAATTTTTTTCCGATTTAAGGTTCGTTGAAGTAACCGCGTTGGTATTCGGGGTTGGGTTTTAATTTCTAAATCTTTGAGAGTAGTAATTTTACCAACTTTTCCCATAATATTTTCTTCTGGAATTTCAAACCATACTTGTCTAGTTTTTTCACTATCATCTATTAATCCAGTTAATTTAAAAAAGCCATACACGCCAAGCAATTTTTCTGGTGATGGTTCAATTAGTTGGGCAAATTTTTTTTCCCTTTCTACATCATAATACCACTCTGGTTTTTCTGTTCCAATTTTGTCTAAAGTTGCCATGAAAGTTTTCTTATCTAACTCTTGAAAAATACCCCGACGTAATAGAAACATTAGATTATATCGCTTGACATGAAAACCTATATCTTCACCTCGTTCGTCAATAATTGCTGCTTCAAAACCGTTACCTCGAAATGTTAGTAAAGGCTTCAAAATTAATTCTTTTTCATATCTCCATCGCTTTTTTTGTGCTGTCGAGTAATCTTTTCCAGTTAAATTTTTAATAACTTTAGTAATTTCCTCTTTAATCCGGGGTTTAGTATCTGGTTGAAACATTCCTAATACTAAGTTAGTCGCTTCAATCATTTCTACACAAGCGTGTTTGGCTAAGTAACCCTTAAAGTCTTGAGGTTGACGATAGGTTTCCTCAATTAGTTCTCGTAATTTATCCCTTGTTAAAGTGGGGTTTGATTGAGTTTTTTCACCTAAAAAATTGTAGACATAATCGGGTACTAATGCCAAAACTTCGTTAGGAATAGAGAGTGATTTAGAATGTCTGGCAATGCGTCCGAATCTCTGAATAAATTGACTGCTAGTTCGAGCTTCTAAAATTAGAAAATCTTTCTCAAACTTATTTTTGAAATCTACTCCTACTTCTATGGTTGATGTGCCTACAGTTACTTTTTTAGCTAATGCTTCCTGACGCATAACAGTGGAACTTAATCCATGAATTTCTCCTACTAAATCAAAGTCAAAAGCATTTCTAAAACATTTTGCTGCACCAATCGCTGCTGCCACTGAATCAAAAATTGCAACGTAGCGAGCGTCAGAATATTTTTGCTGAAACGATTCAATTTCTTCAAATGATTCATCTAATGCTTGTAATCCTTGCCAACGACTTAATTCCGCAGGTACTAATTTCAAATTTACTGGATGAGCGATAACTCTGGTGTTAGGATTATCTGATGGATGAGACTCAACTACTTCTAACCACAAACCTAATTTGTCACGCACCAGATTTACCATTTCTAAGTTGGGGGTTGCTGAAGCAAAAATTAATACCCTACCAACATTAGAGTTAATTGCATTTAAAGCTCCCACAAAATATGCTGTATCTGCTTGTTGTTTGACATTGTAGAGATGAAATTCATCAAAGGCAAACAAACGGTAACTACCTACCAATTCCCAAAGTCTTTGACGTAAACTGTTGATTTTCGGATATAATCCAAAAGCAACGTAAAACAAAATATCTGGATTAGTGAGTAAAATTCGTCTGTAATTTAATAGAGTTTCCAGAGTCTGACTATGACGTTGGAGTTCGAGATCGATTTGCCATTCGTCTAGTGCTTTACTATCTACTCGGATAACTCTATTACTGCCAACTTTTTCATATTCTTCAAGTAACGTTCTTTCCTGATCCGCTAATAATTCGTTAGTGGGATAAACGCCAAACATTGGTTTTCCTGTATTAATGCTATAAGCATAGGATGTTAATGTCTTGCCGCTACTTGTGGGAGTAATCAAAAATAAACATAAAGTTCGATTTGACTCGAATGCTTCACATATTAATTTGTAAGCTTCCCACTGATATTGATATGGTTGCTTACCTGTTAACCATTCGTCAGTTTTTATTTGCTCTAATGCAACTGGTAAAATATTTAGATTAATCATTTTTTTCGGCTTTTTTTAGTAGTTAGCGACCGCGCAACAAAACTCATATTAGCAGGGAGAAATACTTGAGCTATTTTTTCTATTTCTTTGTCTGTTTCTTCAAATTCAACAAGATAGTATTTACCAAATTTGTACTTAGGATTAGCAATAAGACGAGTAGGTAAAGTTGATGGGTAAATATCACAAATAATTGGATCGACTGGAATATCTCGCCAATTCAGTAGCAATGATTCTGTGCGACCTTGTTTTTCTTTTCGTTCTCTTTTTTTAGTAATTCGAGCGTCAAATTTTCCCTCTTTATCTTCAACTTTTTCAGCTTTTTTAAATCTCAGACATGATTTACCCATAAATTTGCCAAGACGAATGTAACCTTTACCTGTCAAAAAATTCTCAAAATTAGGGAATTTTGCCAGACAATTTGGATTAGCGATCGCCACATAAAACTCAAAAGTGCTACCTGGTCTAATTACACGAGCAAAACCCCAGTCAGGATAACCAATATTACGTTCTTTTTTTGGGAAACCATAAACTTCCTGAATCGTATTCCATTGAATTAAGCGATAGGATATTTCTAGCGGACGCGCAGGAGTTAAGTAAATTCCTAATTGATTGAGAGGTTCTAAATCTTCTTGATATTTTGGTTTTTGAAGCTGATGAAAATAGGGAGATTTTGCTAATCCCAAAGCATAAGATAAGGCATAATTATGGATATATGCTCCCGTTTCATAAACTTTTCCTCGCTCCGTAGTGGCGAAAAAAATATAATCCATTGTTTCTAATTTTCCTCGGTAAATATCCATTTTTTCATTACTTATTACTAATTTCACGAGCGAAACTGACAGACTGAGTATTAAGTTCGCGCAAAAATTCTGTCAGAGACGATTCATCTTTACTTAAATTGCGGGTTTCACTCAGTATTTCATCAATACCATATATCCAATTATTAGGTTGACTGTCGCCGAATTTTCCCAAGTAATCACTATTAGTAATAATGTGCAAACGACCGTTCAAATCTTCTGTAAGAGTTTGAATAACTGATGGAATATGGTCATCAAAATTTTGCTTAGACAAAAATACTTTCAGCAAGTCAATATTGGTGTCCCTTTCAAAAGCATCATAAAAACACTGACTGAACTCTAAATTGGAAAACAGTTCCATATCAGAAAAAGCAATACCCAGAATATGGTTACGCATAAACCCCTGTCGCGACGACTCTTTCCCGTAACGAGTTGTCCGCATCAAGTTAATCAGAATGTAAACAAACTCATCCATTGTCAAATCTACAGTCGTAACAACAGCAGGAAGAAAAACTTCCGGAGAAGTATAGTCATATTCTGTAATTGTTCCAGAAGTTTGCGTCTTTTCATCAATCACATTAAATTTTAAACCTTTTTGAATCAAAGCATAGGGACGAACACTAAAGCAAGAATCAGTCATCACCCGACTTCTACGAGAACCTTCTCCTTCAATTGCAGCGTAACCATAAGTCATGCAGTCAGTACAATGTCCGCATAACCCCGCTGTTAGATAACAGTCATCAAATTTGCGGATTTTTGATTTGTCCTTCTTTTTCTTTTCTTCTTGAGCGATTGCTTCTTCTCCATATACTACGCCATCATTAATCATTGCATAAGGAAATACTCCATATTGTCGCATCAAAGCTTTGCCCGTCCTTCGTTCTGGCGCAACTTGTTTGCGTTTAAACATCACCAGTCGATCCATAGGATCGGAATGAGTTAATCCTGCTTTAGTTCGTTCAATATCCTGTTGTTGTCCTCCTTCAGTCGTGAAAATTGCGTAAGATTTTGTTTCGCGCAACATGATAATACTTGCATATTTACCCATTGGTGTTTTCGGGATATTGCTGGCAAAATATTTGAGATACTTTTGTAAAGAATTAATTTTTGGAATATTGTTGTTAGTCATTTTTTTCTTTCTCCTAATAATAATTAATATCATGTCTCTTTGAATACCCACAATAAAAAATTGAGGGAACAGGGAACACTTAACTGGGAACAGGGAGAAATTTATCAGAGAAAAGATTTTTATTATGGCTAATTAATGAGACTTGATATAAGTGGAAAATATAGCAGTTCTTTAATCTATGAGTTACAGTCGCCCCCTGAGAAAGGGGAAAGTATTCAAAGTCCCCCTTTCTAATATCATGTCCGCTTAATTAGTGATAAAAAAACTTTTCGTCCTCAAGCTTCTTTCTTCCTGCTGAGTTCCTGTTCCTCTCCAAGGAGGGGTTAGGGGTGGGTTGACTCCTACCTAATTATTTATAACTATTCATCCGGACATGATATAAGGGGGATTTAGGGGGATTGTATTTATATCCCCCCGCCCCCTGAGAAAGGGGAAAGTATTCAAAGTCCCCCTTTCTAAGGGGGATTTAGGAGGATCGTAAATATTCCTCATAACTGTAAGAAATGCCAGTATAGTTTACTCAGATTCTGAAGAATCAGGTTTATTTTTATTTTTTGAATGAGTAGCTTTGTATGCTTCCCATTTTTGATTTATGTGTCTATCTGTGTAATAGTAAATTCCATCAGCAAGACTATTTTCTAACTTTAAAAATTCAGCAAATGAACTATCTGCTCTACTCAAAAAAACTTCATCAACTACTAGATCGATAAATTCTCTCACCAATTTTCCTAAATCATTTTGATTAGGATTAATGATACCATCACCACGTTTAGTATTCCGTCGTCGTTCCATAGCTTTAAGTACAGTTCCCGACGCTTGTTGCTTCAATTCTTCAATTGTTTGTTCAGAAGGAATTACTCCAGTTAAAGCTGTTTGACGTAACTCAGGTACTAACCTAAAAGCAGAACGCATTGCATCTACAACTTCCCGAAAAGCTAACTCATAATTATGTGCTTTTCCTCGTCCATACTCGCGATATGGCAAACGAATTTCTAATGATTTTTCAGCAATTTTTGTAACTAAATCCATAAGTTCACCTCCGAAATATTCTAGTAAAGTGTCACAAGCTTTTGTCAGAACAGAAAATGGAGATTTATCCTCATTCAAACGACTATATTCTTTGTAAAAATGCGCTCCCGCTAATTGATTAACTACCACATCTCCCAATCGTTCAGCAATTTGTTTATCTTTGCTTTGAGAGTTAGGACGATGTACGCAACTGGTAATCATCCACAAAGCTGCACATAAATCTAAAGCGCGCTCTAAACCGTTTTTATGTCCTTCCTCCGTTCCATACAAACTAACTGTATCCGCTCGACTTGCCAATTTAGGATCTTGGTCATTTCCGAGTAATTTGGCAATAATTGCAGGGGGTGAATCTAAAGTGATAGTTGCTTTCAATTCGTTAGGATCGGCAACAGGTAAATAAGGTAGTTCGGTAACATAAACCCGACTGCTAGTAAGACTAGAAATTACTGCCGCAGCGAATGTTGCTTTTGCCCATGCTTCAGTGCGAGTGGGAGAATTATCATCTCCTCCTCTAGCTGAATGTTCCCAGGGAATTAAATAATAGTTTGCTTGAGACTTTAATTTCGATTTTTCCTGACTGCTGTTATTATTTCCCTCCTCTTCGTCACTAAATTCTAGAGTGCTTTTCCCCATTAACAGTCGTTCACCCACATATCCCTTTTTTTCAGCTATTCGTTCTGCTTCGCGATTAAAAACAGCGATCGCTCTATCGATCCAATCTGAATCAAGTTTGCCTTCCTCCAACCATAATCTAGGAAAACCCGGTGCTGACTCTCCATAGTCTCGTATTGGTAAAGCAGTAACTTCTCGCAACGGACGCAAGATTCGATCCAAAAATTTTGCATATTCTGGTGTAAAAGAAAACGTCGGCAAAACATACAGGTGAATCCGACGAGAACTATTGTAATCAGCACCACTTGGTAAAGCTAAACCTATCAATTTACGCATGATAAATTCTAAATGGCAAATCGGACACCAAGGACGTAGTTTACCAATAGATTTTGCAGGTAAAACCCGGTTAGAAAAGTTTTGTCCTGAATCTCCAAAAACTCCCGTTCTCAAGTCTTGAGTATATTCACTAAATTGATTACAAATAGAGCAAATTTTGGAGTAACTTTTTTTCTTTTGAAGGCTATATCCAGATATTGCGTCGTCACTCAAATTAATTTCAGGTGCAAAAGATAAATGTAAGTTTTGCTCTAAATATTTTGTTAAATCTGGAGTAAAACCAAGTTCGGCAATAATTTTATTTCTACCTTTATTAATATCAATTTTTTTCAGAGCATTTATAGTTTTTTTATGAACTAATTCCATTACTGTCGCATCATCAGAAGATTCTGCCGAACGTTCCTTAAAATCAGAACCTTTCAAAAAATGATATCCAGGTATTATTATGTATTTACCAAGTCCACCACTAGAAAATAAAGATTCATCATCTTTCAGATTAGATATAATTTCTTCAGGTAGATCAAAAGTTTCACAAAACCAAATTACTCTATCTAAATCTGGATTTAATTCCTTTAGTGAACTATCTAAATAAAGAAAGTATCTTCTCACCAAAGACCATTTCTCCTGAAAAGATTTTGATTGATTTAAACTAACAGAAAATCTAGCTTCAAATGTTTCCTTCCAATCTTTAGGAGCATTTTTTTTCTCTGCTGTTTTGTTAATATCTTCATCTATCTTTTTCGGTTCGGCTTTATTAGTAGTGTCTAAAGCAATTTGCATTAAATCTTCTAAGTCACTAAAAGTATAGACATACTTTTCAAAATCAAATTTTTGAGTTCGTATCCCTTCTTTAGCTGCTGATTTAACCATTTCTGGTGATGGCTTTAAACTATTTAATACATCATCTACATTTTTTTTAATTAAATCTGCTCTCGAAAAATTTTGAATCTGTTTGAGTCCGATATATAAAGTTCCTGTAGCAAAATAGGCTATATCTTGAAAACCCAGTTCTTGATATAAACAATTTTTAACAGCAGTATGTATTGAATTTGTCAAAACTCCCCGAATATCTTTTAATTCATGGCTATACAGTTTGTATTGTGTCTTAAATTCTGGAGCCAAATCTTTCAAATAATTTTCTAATGAAAAAACCAATTTAGATGGTGATGTAACCGATGCAATAGTATCAGCAATTCTGACTAAAATCCAAAGCAAATTACCATTTTCATTATTTGAAAGTAATAAATCTCCATGATGCGTGCTTCTTTTACTAACATTTCCAGCCCGCATTAAATAGGCATCAACTTCACCAGAAAATTCAACTAAATCAAGATTTTTATATTCTTTTTCTAGTCTTTCTAGAGGAATAGAAAATTCCGATTTCCCAATTTTTTCAAAATCATTAAATTTATGTACATCGTGAATGCTGTATAAAGCCAGAGCTTCACGAATACTTAATTCATTTAAACCATAAACAAAAATTTTTTCAGTTTCAATAAACTTAAGAATCTCGAATAAACCAAAAGCTCCATTAAGAATATGTCCGAACATTGATTGTTCTGCTAAATGGGGATAATCAGGACCTCCTTTCGCCAGTATCAAATGATAATTATTTTGATACATAGCTGGAATTACAATCTTTATATAATCTTGAATAACTTCCTGGATAGATAAATTCTTTTGGTTAGATATATCAAATAAAGAAAGTTGTTTGCCATTCATTAATTTTTATCCTGTTTTTAAACTCCTGATTTTTTGATTTTGGCGATCGCCTCCTGTAAAAATCTTTCTCTTCTAATTAATTGATATTTCTATTATAAAAGTGCTAAGAAGTACCCTCTTCCACATAATTTCTGACTATTTCTGCACCCTAAGCAAGACAAGCAAGAATATCCCCAGGATATGCTTCCAGCAACTCCTCAAGAGTCGCTCCACTGGGAGCTAGGAGAAGTAAGAACACTTACTCCCCACTTCCTCAAGTAACCACAATTAATTGTGAAAGTTAACTGTCTCGTAATTCTAAATCAAAATAATCAGCGTAAGAGATTATATCCCCTCGATCATTTTCGACAGTTTCGTACTCCCACTCTTGAATTAACCTGTTAATTCGATCTATTTCTCGTTGGAAAGTTTCTTTGACTTCTGTCAGTACAGCAATTTTTTGTCTTTTTATCTCTGCTGAGTAGTTCATAAAATTTCCTCAATAGGTTTACTACCAGACAATCCGTGCTAACCTATGAGATGCGACCCACATAGGCGAACTTGGTTTTTATCCGGTTCGTCTTCTAGAGTAGCATATTTTTTTTATGTATTACTAGTATAGAGTAGAAAAAATTCACTATTGTCAGTTTTCTTTAACTCGGATAACTGTTACAATTTTCTACAGGCTCCAAGAAACCAAATAAATCTAATCCCTACCAGGGATTGAAAATTACTAAGTATCGAGTGGAGCCTCTTTAAAAATCCCTATCAGGGCTTTTAGGCTAGAGTAATACTCTGGCCTTTTTAATTTGCCCTATGAAAATACAACTCCAGAATAAGACCATAAAATCCACATCCAAGGAAAATGGTCTTTTTTTTTGCCAAAAATATTAAACTGTAACTCTACAATCGGCCATAACTATCTCTATCTCCATTTTGCATTTACAATATATCTATACTGACACATAACAATCAAAATAGCAACAATTTATAATTACATTTTTTAAATGCCAAGAAAAAAAGAAACAATTACACTGTCAATTCCACCAGGTACAAAAGCCCAATTAGAAGCTTTAGCAAGTCGTCTAGGCATTTTTTGGGGTAAAAGTCCCAGTCCTTCTGGATTAATAACTGCAATTGCAAAACAAGAACTAGAAATTGGGCCACCTTTTACCCTCAACCCCACTCAAGTCTCAGCTCTCTTACAAGCAGTCAAATTACTCAAAGACTCAGGATACATGGGAGAAGCGCAAGACATTTTAGCTTTATTATTAGAGCGAGGAAATTTGGAACAACCCCTACGTCAATCTTTACTACAAGAACTAGGTCAACAACAAACTGAGGCATGGCGCGTATTAGTCGAGCAATACAGAAATGACCGACAACCGTTTATTATTCTCTATCGCAATGCACAAGATGAAGAACTCGAATTTACCGTCCGCTATGCCGAAATTTCTTTTCAAGACAAGCGTTTTTATTTAGAAATATGGTGTGAAGAAACCGAAGATATTAAAAATACAGACTTTCCCGAACTTATCCACAATCGTTGTTTGCGACTAGACCGAATTAAAGCCATTGCCAAAACTCACGGACAATGGCGAGAAGAAGGTCTAGATTACATAAAAGTGTATTTGCACTTTTGTAAAGGTATGGTCAAAGCTTACGAACCCAGGGACAGAGATATCGAAAATGAAGTAGTGGGAGATGTCCGTCAAGTAGTTCGGCGGGTGTCCAACCCATTCTGGCTCATTCGAGAAGTATTAAAATATGGAGGAGACTGTGTAGTAATATCTCCAGAAAAATTGCGATCGCGCATCAAACAAAAATTATTAGAAACACTAGAGCATTATACTTGAAGTCAGAAGTCAAAAGTCAGAAGTCAGAAGTTACAAAATAGCTATTGTAGTGGACTGACACAGCTAAAATAGTGCGTTATACCAATTCCCATACATTAATGCTATACTTGGGCGACACTTCAGTTATCAAATAATTAATACAGGGAAAATAACTTATTGCCTAATTGTTAGCCAGTTAATGTTAATTATTATTATGTTTATTTCTCGCTATCGGACGTTGCATGCAACGTTCCTACCTACTCCCTTACTCCCCTACTCAAGAAAGTATAGAAAAGTTTTTGAGAAATGGTATTAGATGGAGAGGTAAACACACCTAGAAACAAAAATCTATTGCACAGTTTTAACCCATATTCCGCACGTCAAGTTGTAATATTAAAAGTAGTATAAAAAATGGTAGCGCGGGTTCGTATTTATACTCTATAAATCCTATTCATTGACCTTTCTCAGGAGTCAGATTCTCAGGAAAATATTAAGCATAAATACTCAATTACTTACTCCTATTGACCACTTTGATTGCCTCCTGTCTCCTGTCTCCTGTCTCCTGTCTCCGTTTTTCATGCTACATTTTGTCGTGCGGAATGTAGGTTTTAAGTGTGCCACTCCAGTAGTAGACTGACACAGCCAATTTTGTGCATTAGAAAATAGGGGGATGGTGGGATGGGGTGATGGGGTGATGGGGTGATTATGAAAAAAGCTAATGCACCATGTTTAGTGGACTGACACATATTCAATGGTGCGTTACGACGGACTGTTAAATGCCTTTCATAGTCTAAATCTTAGCCGTAAATACGCACCCTACAATAATCAACTACAAAATCTTACTTTTAACTTTGAACTTTTAATATTGATTAGCAAACATATTACACCTAAAAACAGAGTAATGATTAAAGCTGTACATTTGTTGATCAACATACCTGATTTGTTTCTGGTTTTAAGTCCTGTTAAAGTTAACATTATACTCAGTTTCCTTCACTTATTTCTGCCTACAGTTGAGGTGAAGTTTCTTCTGTAGGAGTTGGTAATTGTGTTTCTGTTACTTCTGGAGTAGCAGTTTGTTTCTTTGGAGTTTTATTGAGTTTTTCAAGTGGGGTTGATATGGGAAATGGTTTGACTATCTGCTTCTTGGAAGGTTTATTGAGTGGTATAGGTGCAGGTGAG
>NZ_JBNHEP010000208.1:82812-92824 GCF_050015995.1 Dapis brunnea BLCC-M229
TCTGTTGCTTCTGGAGTAGCAGTAGGTGCAGGTGAGTCTGTTGCTTCTGGAGTAGCAGTAGGTGCAGGTGAGTCTGTTGCTTCTGGAGTAGTAGTAGGTATAGGTGAGTCTTTTGCTTCTGGAGTAGTGCTAGGAGTAAATTTAGGTGTGAGATTAATTAAATTAATATCTAGCTTGTAGTCAGTACCAGGTAAATCAGGTAAAGGAGTGAGAGTTATTTGGTAGTCACCATCTGTAGGCAACTTTCCTTTCCAAATAGATACTTTCTCAGAGACTCGATCTATTGCTGATCCATCTGCTCCCAATAAACTCATTAATACCCCTTCCCCTGTCACTAATAAATTCAAATTTTGCCCCTGAGTGCCAGAAATTATATACTTAATAGTTTCATTCCCTTTCAAATTACCCTCAATAGATATAGGTTCCCCAGGCAATACATTGAGACGCTCCTCAGAAGTAACTAATGTCGGTGAACTTATTTCTGGAGTTTCAGAAATAGCAGAGGGTGTAGGTAATGGTTTCACTTCTATTTCTGGTGTTGAGGATGGTGCAGAAATAATTGGTGGTGGTGACACAGTAGGTGATGGTGATGATGTTGATGTAGCTATTGGAGATGGCGATGATGGAGTAGGGGCGATAGTTGGTAAAGTTGGTACTGATATGGGGTTAATTTCAGTTGCTTTCTCAAGCTGAGGTTGTTGTTGTTTTTGCTTGAGGATAAAATTAACTACACCCCAAGAAGCTACCCCACATAATACAACTAATAGTGCCACTAATGTAGTTGCAACCCACTTATGATTATCAAAAAAGCTATCATTATTATTAGTGTTAGGATGTTGATTTGGAGTTGTACCTACTGTCACTTCTTGAGACGCAGAAAAGTGATTTTGTTCTTGGTTAATAGTAGGTAGTTGCTGAGATTTTACACCGGGTAATGTTGCTAAAGCTTTCCCTACCTCGGAGACAGACTGGTAGCGATCGCCTGGTTGATGACTTAACATTTTATTGATAATCTCAGCTAACCCAGGACTAACTGTTACCCACCGTTGCCAATTCCAGGTTAATGTAGTTTGATCGATTAATTCTTGAGGTTCTTTTCCCGTCAATAGCACAACTGTCGTAACTGCCAAAGCATATAGATCGCTATTTGCTGTTGCTCTTCCCAATTGAATTTGTTCCCAGGGAGCGTAGCCAAATTTTCCTACATTTGTCAGAGGTACACTTAAGTCGGGAGATTGAACTTTTGTAGCTATTTCCTTAACTACGCCAAAGTCTATCAATACTGGCATTTGGTCGCTTTCACGCCTAATGATATTGTCTGGAGATATGTCTCGGTGAATGATTCCAAAATTGTGAATATAACCTAAAACCGATAACATTTGTTCTAAAAAAGTTAACACTTCTGCTTCTGAGAACAAACTATTTGTCACCTGACGCTCTTGTAATATAGTCCTATAGGTTTTGCCTTCAACGTAATCTTGTAATAAGAATAGACGTTGATGTTCCTCAAAGGTAGCTCTAAATTTAGGAATTTGGGGATGTTGAATTTGATAGAGAACTGCTGCTTCACGAGAAAATAATTCTTGAGATTTTGTTACTGCATAAGCATTTGTTTGTTGGGGAATAAATTCTTTGAGGGCGCAACGTTCATTAAAACGACCTGTATCTTCTGCTAGATAGGTACGACAAAATCCGCCTTGACCTAAAATACTAATCAAGCGATAGCGGTTTTGCAGAATTGTGCCAATGGCAATAGGTAGTTGCATAATAATAATTAGGTTTGATTTAATATAATAGTTACTAGATAGTTAATATTTTTTATACTATAGTAATCCTATTTTATTCGTGTCAAAAATCTTACTGCTTTTTAAGGAACAGAGAACAGGGAACAGCTAACATATAAGAGTTTCAGTTTTTTTATTTACTTTTTGATTACCCGCAACCTATGCGCGGATTGCTATAGATTTGTTGGCTAATTTAGGGCTAT
The DNA here is from genome assembly GCF_050015995.1 of Dapis brunnea BLCC-M229. Lineage (NCBI taxonomy): Bacteria > Bacillati > Cyanobacteriota > Cyanophyceae > Oscillatoriales > Microcoleaceae > Dapis > Dapis brunnea. The sequence goes on from NZ_JBNHEP010000208.1 coordinate 84,800, forward strand.
TCTAATTTAGGGCTATTACTGTTATTATAGAAGCGATAGTTATTCTTCCATATTCATTCTATGTCGTAATTAATTATATTGTTATTAACTATTATATTTCAGCCATCAATTAGCATTTTTCAGTGTTATCTTAGCTAACAATATTAATAAATTGTAATTATATGATTAATTGATATTACTGATTGCTGGTGACTATCGATGCTAAAGTCTGAGTTTTGGGAAAGGAGCAGCTACTCAGGGACTTCCAAATCACAAAATATACAATTACCCTGAATTTAAGGAGTAGGGAGCGAGGAATAGAAACAGGGAAACAAACAGGTTTATTTCAAAAATTAGATAATTTATTTTTTGCTATTCGCTCAAAAGTATATCAGTAGCCAGGGCGATTAGGACATTCTCGCTCCTCTCAAATTTAGTCACAGCCAGAATTTGACTTCTGACTTCTGCTATATACTCCCAACCCCTATTTTTAAGAAACTGTTTGTTAAATGAAAGTTAAATTCTTGTTTAGTGTTGGTTAAGCCTAAATATATCCTGTTGCTCATGCTAGGTGGAAGCTGTCCGTCATAACCCACCGAGATTAACCATTCTAGCTTTATTAATCTTTATTTAATAAACAGTCTCTTAGCTTGCTATTTAACTATTAATTTAGCTTAGTCTTAACCATTTCTTGAACTTTTTTACCATCGGCCTTACCTTTCAACTGCTGCATTGCCGGGCCCATAACTTTACCCATATCTTTAGCAGAACTAGCCCCCACCTGGACAATAATCTCATCTATTACCTGAGCAATCTCATCATCAGATAACTGTTTTGGCAAATATTCCTCAATAATGGCCAATTCTGCTGCTTCTTGATCTGCTAGTTCCTGACGACCTACTTGAGTATATTGCTCTATAGAATCCCGGCGTTGTTTAGCCAATCTTGCTAATAGATCCATTTCTTGAGCTTCTGTCAAAGACTCTTTGCCAGCCGCCCTAGCATTGACTTCCTCCTCTAGAATAACTTTTTTGATGCTACGAACTGTCTCCAGACGTACCTTATCTTTGGCCTTCATCGCGGCTTTAATCTCCTCTGTGATTTTGTCCTTTAAACTCATAATCCTAATTCTGATCGCAATTAACTCTAAAATCATGTCATAAATCATCAGGAAATAAGGGGACAAAAACGGCCATTCAGGTTGAAACCTGCTAATTCCCTATCTTTTATAGCAGTCGAAGCAAAGGGCCGGGACATCACTAAATGCTGTTTGCAGAGCATTTGGGCAGCAAAAACTCAGTCATAGATTACTTCTGACTTGGCCGTAGGGCCATAATACCTAGTAAAGGTTTTCCGTCAAATCCTTATTTATACTTTTGACTTATTTTTTTAGACTTTTGACTTTTGACTTGTAAAATAATTATATTATCAGGAAAATAGCATCTGCTTAAGAGATTTTAAAATTTTCAAAGAGTTCTTGAATTTTATTACTAAATGTTTCATAATAATCAGATTAATTAGGGCAAAAATCCTTGATATATTGCTGATAAAATAATCTTTCTGTCGATAAAAATACGGAAGAATATTTTTTGTTTGAGATGATAAGATCACGATGAATAAAGGTGCTACGAGGGCTTGCCGTGATCCGTGCTACTTTACCAATTCAGGCTCCTGTGTCTGCTATTGCTAACGATCATAATCGACTAAGACTTTTTTCAGGATCTGCTAACGTTCCTCTATCTACGGAAGTAGCTAGATACCTAGGTTTAGACCTAGGCCCAATGGTGCGTAAGCGTTTTGCTGATGGAGAACTATATGTTCAAATTCAGGAATCAATTCGGGGCTGTGATGTTTATCTGATTCAGCCTAGTTGTCGTCCAGTTAATGACAACTTGATGGAATTGTTAATAATGGTAGATGCTTGTCGTCGTGCTTCTGCCAGACAAATTACTGCGGTAATTCCTTACTATGGTTATGCTAGGGCAGACCGTAAAACTGCTGGACGAGAGTCAATTACTGCGAAATTAGTGGCCAATTTGATTACTGAGGCGGGAGCTAGTCGCATTCTGGCAATGGATTTGCATTCGGCTCAAATTCAGGGTTATTTTGATATTCCTTTCGATCATGTTTACGGTTTGCCAGTAATTTTAGATTACTTAACAAGTAAGAATTTATCTGATATTGTTGTTGTTTCTCCTGATGTGGGTGGGGTGGCAAGAGCCAGAGCTTTTGCTAAAAAGCTAAATGATGCCCCTTTGGCAATTATAGATAAACGTCGCCAAGCTCACAATGTGGCAGAAGTTTTGAATATAATTGGGGATGTCAAGGACAAAACTGCTGTCCTGGTAGATGACATGATTGATACAGCTGGGACTATTTGTGAAGGTGGGCGACTATTGCGTGAACATGGGGCACGACAAGTTTATGCTTGTGCTACTCATGCTGTATTTTCCCCACCAGCTATTGAGCGTCTTTCCCATGGAATATTTGAAGAGGTGATTGTTACTAATACTATTCCGTTCAGTGAGGAACATATCTTTCCTCAGTTAACAGTCCTTTCGGTTGCGAATTTATTGGGTGAGACTATTTGGCGCATTCATGAAGATACTTCAGTTAGTAGTATGTTTCGCTAGAATTGACTGTTCTCACAAACTGTATATTTCTTGCCTCTCCATATTTTAAGAGGAAGAATAATGAGTATGAAATCTTCAGGAAGATTTAATAGAGATAAAATTTTTGTGAGGTTGATTGGTTGACAGTAGGGTTTGCTTCGGTAACTCTACTGTTACTTTTTGAGGTATTTTTTGACTTGATGAGTTATACCAAATCTCAAAACTTTTGCTAAATATCTTTGGTAGTCATGAGTCAGAAATCAATAATCAGGAGTTAGTAGGAGCGCAGATATCTTAATAGTTTTGCCGATGATTTTACTGTAATTAGGATTTATATCATGTCCGGATGAACAGTTATAAATTAGGAGTCAGGAGAAAGAAAGAAGGTATCAGGAGGAGAAGGAGGAGCAAATTTTTTGACCGTACTATTCAGCTTATTTCTATTTATTTAAACCCCATTTTTAAGAGGGTATCTATAAATAAAAAATTAAGCCTTGATGTAGGGTGGGTTTTGCTAAGGCAAAGCTTTCTGTTTGTCATTCTGCCTTTTTCAGAGGAATTTCGCTAACACTAACCCATTCATATCGCGGACTGTTAAGGGAGTTGTGCGACAGCAAAACGGCTGTCGCCGACTTGAATTGACGGGAATAATTTCACAGAATAAAATAATATTTCCCTGCCGCCGTAACTCACAAAATAATAGATATTTGAGGTGTTTATCAGATTTATTTTACCGAAAAATTAAGGTTTAAAGTCTCTGTTTTCAAGGAGAAAAAAATTTACTGTTAAGCAATTCTCTTCTTAAAAATAAGAGGGGATTATTGATTTTTAATTGTTAATTATTGAAAGATTCCTTCTCAGGGCGGAGTCTTAAAACTATTGAGGTAATTATATGGCAACTATTGAATCTCAAGACATGACTTTAGAAAAGTTATTTGATGAATTTTATGTCATTCCTGATTATCAGCGCGAGTATGTTTGGGAAGAAAAAGAGGTAAATGAATTTATTCAAGACATCTATGAAGAATTTTCTGAACAAATTCAAAACACCTATTCTGAGTATTTTATTGGCAGTATAATTGTTTGTAGTCGTGGGGAAAAATTTTATGAAGTAATTGATGGACAGCAACGCATGACTACTGCTTATTTAGTCCTCTGTGCAATTCGGGATTATCTATTAACTATTAATCCTAATGAACGCATTGAAGCATTAAAAAATAAGATTGCTGCTTTATATACGGATAACTGGGGTAATGACCAGTTTAGACATAGGGTAGAACTACAATATGAGGAAAGTCGAGGAATACTAGAAAATATCGCTCTACAAGTAGATTTAGAGCTTGTTGCTCCTACTCGCTCTGTTAAAAATATTCAGAATGCTTATGCTCAAATTAGAAATTTTCTTTCTGATAATTTTGAACTAGATGAACTTGCTATTTCTAATCTGAAAAAGTTTTACGCATATTTTGTCAAAAATGTTAAGTTAATTCGAGTAAAAACGGCTAGTGTTTCCCATGCTTTGAAAATATATTCAACTCTAAATCATCGTGGTTTGCCCCTAGATGATATGGATTTACTGAAAAATCTGATTTTTGCTAAAGCTAAACAAACAAACTATGATAAAATTAAAGTAAAATGGAAAAAAATGATAGATTTGCTCTATCATTCTCAAGAAAAACCAATGCGTTTTTTGCGTTATTTTATCTTAGCTAAGTATGCAGAAGATGGGAATTATATTGCCGAAAAAGAAGTCTATAATTGGTTCTTGAAAAATGAATCTCTATGCGAATATAAAACTGAACCAATTCGGTTTGTGAATAATTTACTTGCCTCAGCTCAAGCTTATGTGGAATTTTTAGCAGGTAATAATATTGATGGAACTGTAAATCGTTATTTGGTAAATATTAGAAATCTTAGTGTAAATGTTAGGCAGCATTTAATATTACTTTTAGCTGTAAATAAATTGCCTCAAGATTGTTTTGTCGCTCTCTGTAGAGAAGTAGAAAATTTATTATTTTTGGCAATGTTAACTAGCGAGCGGAATCAAAAAGCATTTGATGGCATGATTCTTAAGTGGGCAAGTGAATTACGTCAAATTACTTCACAAGAAGATTTTAATCAGTTTATTGCTAACCAAATTATTCCTAACAAACAACGAGTAGCAGACAAATTTGAGACAGCATTCCATAAACTGAATAAGTCATCATTCCAGCCATATCAAATTAAATATATTTTGGCAAAACTGACACAATATATAGATGAAACTGCCTGGGGTGGTGGGGGAGGAATTGACGATCTACGAAATTATATTCTCAAATTAGAATTAGAACAAATTTTGCCAGAAATTCCTACAAAAGAAGTAATTACAGAATTTGATAAACCTACTGAAATAGGAAATTATAGTAAACGTTTAGGAAATTTGACTTTATTAGAAGGTTCGATTAAATCTGCTATTGCTAATGCTAGTTTTGGTGAGAAAAAATTAGGTTATACAAAGTCAAGATTTTTGTTGACTAGAACTATTGCCGAAGAAATTTCTGTTGGGGAAAATACTACTATTGATTTGGCTGTAAAAGATTTAAAGACATTTGAAAAATGGGATTCTCAGGCAATAGAAACTCGCCAGGAGATATTGACTCAATTAGCTAAAAAAGTTTGGGATGTTCCAGAGTAGTCAGTTATCAGTTAACAGTTATCAGTTATCAGTTTGCTACGCAGATAAAAAGGCTCCTGGATTGTAACTGCATCAATTTTTGCTAAATAAAGTTCGACAAAAATATTGGTTTAATTATCATTAAGCTCGTAGTTTTGCTCTAGCCCCTAAAATGTTTGATGCTGGTGCATAGTAATCGTATAGGAAGTGTGGGAAAAAAATGTATATTCTCACCATTACGCGAGTAGGATAACCAAATTTTTATATTTGGGCTAGAGCAAAACTACAAACATTCCAATCTATTACTTTCTCCCTAAAAAACTACAAAAGAATCTAAAAAAGCTTTAGCTTCTGGGAAGTCTAAATTTCCATCTTCAACAATTACTTGTAAACTATATAATATTGGTCCGTTAGGGTCGATATATATTCTTGCCAGTGTTTTTAAATCTGGTCTTTCTCGTGACTGGAAAGTAATTTCTCTACCTGGAAATCCTTTGTAGGTAATTCTCTTTTCATTAACTATTATAGAATTAGTATTTTGTGCCGCCCCGTCTCGCGCTCCATCTAATCCTTTTTCCACATTATATTCGCTAGGTTCGACTGGATATTTAACGTGAGAAACATAAAAAATTCGTTTTTCTTGTGGATATTCGTAGAAGACAAATAAGGTATTTAATTTTCCTAAAGGGGTATTGACAGATAAATTTTTCTCTTGTGGTTTTTGGGGAAAATAAATTGTATAACTACCGTCTGTAGCCTTGTAGTTATACCAGTTATTGGCAAGATAAATAATATTAGTTTTAGTAAATTCTGATGAAGGTTTTGATGATGGGTATAGAATATCTGCTGCATCTAAGTTTGATGCTAAGGGTAGAATTGTAATTATACTAGAAATTCCAATAATCAAGGATAATCTCATTATCTTAAGCTTAAATATTTCAAAGCATTATTAATAAAATTATAATTGGATTTAAAGTTCACATTGTAGGGGCGAATGGCCATTCGCCCCTACCCATTCCATAACGATCAACGGAATTATGTTACTCTAAAGTAAACGGATTTGATATTATTTAAGCGATCGCGACACCCAACAATAACTACAATTTGTGGAATTAATATGTTGGGTTTCGTTTTTTATTTAAAGCGTAATAAATTGTAGGTTGGGTTAAGCGATCGCGACACCCAACAATAACTACAATTTGTGGAATTAATAAGTTGGGTTGAGGAACCCGAAACCCAACTTATTGCTGAAATACGCTCGTATTAGGGTTGAAGCCCTAATAGCAAGATTTAAAGGACTGAAGCCCTACTACAAGCATATCACATAGATTTTTGGAGTTAATTTGTTGAATTTCGTTATGCCTCTTAATCCGTATATCCGTGGCATAATCCGTGTGAGCACTTCAACCCAACGACTGACTTTTGTTTGAATCGTAATTATTAATTATTATATCTCTAGAGTTACCAGGGATATTTATTCGATCGCGCATATTCAAATCACCCTCAACAATATTAGTCTCAATATTAACATCACGCTCCGCTTGAATTTTCTCTTGTGTTTCTTGTTGTACTTCCTCCCATCCCCCTTCGGGTAAACCTTTCCCCCCACGCAATAACGCTACGGGAAAATCTTCTGTCTGGGAAAAGTCGAATATGGGGGTTTGTTTTTTGCCTAATTGTTGAGCGCTTTCAGGAACAGTTTTTCCCACATAATTCATTAAATTGGAAACCGTGACAAATTTATCTCCTGGTTTATTACCTCCACCGTTTAATGCTTCCAAAAAATGTTGTGTGTAGATGCTCATTTCTTCTTGATAATAAGATTTTTCTTCTCCTGTGGATGAGGTGAATACTGCTCGCCCTGTTCCTTTTCTTAAGTCTGCTATTAAGTTTTTCGGGAGGGCGGTTTGACTGAAGTTTTCGGGTAATTCTAGTTCGTCTGTTTGTTTGGCGGTTGCCATTCCTTGGGCGTGACAACTATCTATTATTACTAATAGTTTTTGGGCGGATATTTGCTGGAGGGCGTTGTTAAATTCTGTTGCTGGTAATGCTGTTTTTTGTGGTTTTACCGGACTGGTGTCGTGGGGGATTAAATAATAGTTTTGGGTTGATTTATCTAGCCAACCATGACCGGAATAATAGACTAATATTGTGGCTTCTGGGTCGTTTTTTGCTTGTTGTTGGAGCCAGTTTAAGTTGTCTAAAATGTTTTGTTTTGTTGCTTGTTCATTGCAGAGTCTTCGGAGATAATTTTTATTGTCAATGTAACCACATAAGTCGGGCTTTATGAGGAATGATTTGATGGCTTCAACGTCTTTGACTGTGACGGGAAGTGACCAGTTGGCGTATTTGCAGTCGCCGACTCCTATTAGTAGGGCGTAGTTGTGAGAAAGTGTGTTAGACATGGGTATTTTGGGGGTTGGTTTGTAGTATTGAAGGCGTTGTTGGATGGTTTGGATGGTGTCGATAGTTTCAGATAGACTTTGTTTGACAAAACTATCCTTTTTTAATTTTTTTGTCAACTCAACAATTGTATTTCCAGAACCTATTTTACCCACAGCTTTTGTTGCACTTCTACGCATATTATAGTCTGAGTCTTCAAGTAGTGTAATTAATCCTGGGATAGCTGTTTCGGAACCTATTTTACTCAGAGCTTTTACTGCACAACTACGCACATAATTGTCTGAGTTTTTTAGGAGTGGAATTAATCCTGGAATTGCATTCTTAGAACCTATTTTACCTAGAGCTTCTGCTGCAGAACTACATACAACAGAATCTGAG
>NZ_JBNHEP010000208.1:92924-95429 GCF_050015995.1 Dapis brunnea BLCC-M229
AAATTAATTCCGGAACCACAGTTTCAGAACCTATTTTACCTAGAGCTTCTGCTGCAGAACTACATACAACAGAATCTGAGTCTTTTAGGAGTGAAATTAATTCCGGAACCACAGTTTCAGAACCTATTTTACCTAGAGCTTCTGCTGCCTTTTCACGCATATTAAAGTCTGAGTCTTTTAGGAGTGAAATTAATTCTGGAACCACAGTTTCAGAACCTATTTTATCTAGAGCTTCTGCTGCCTTTTCACGCACATCAAAGTCTGAGTCTTTCAGGAGTGAAATTAATTCCGGAACCACAGGTTCAGAACCTATTTTACCTAGAGCTTCTGCTGCACGACTACGAACATCAGAGTCTGAATCTTCTAGAAGCTGAATTAATCCTGGAATTGCAGTTTCCGAACTTATTGCAACCAGAACTTTTGATGCACTCACACGCACATAAGACTCTGAGTGCTTTAGGAGTGGAATTAATCCCGGAATCATAGTTTCCGAACCTATTTCAACCAGAGCTTCTACTGCGATCCTGCGTAAATAAAAGTCTAAGTCCTCTAGAAGCTGAATTAATCCCGGAATCGCAGTTTCTGAGCCTGTTTTTCCCAGAGCTTTTGCTGCACTCCCACAAACCTCAGTATCTGAATCTTCTAGAAGTTGAATTAATCCTGGAATCGCAGTTTCAGCACCTATTTTACCCATAGCTTCTGCTGCACGACTACGCACATCAGAGTCTGAATCTTCTAGAAGTTGAATTAATCCTGGAATCGCAGTTTCTGAGCCTATTTTACCCATAGCTTCCGCTGCACGACTACGTACATCAGAGTCTGAATCTTCTAGAAGCTGAATTAATCCCGGAATCGCAGTTTCTGAGCCTATCTCAATCAGAGATTCTGCTGCACTTCTGCGGACATAAGAGTCCGAATCTTCTAACATTTGAATTAATCTCAGAATCACAGTTTCCGATTTTTCGAGAACTAAACCTATTTCACCTAGAGCTTCTACTGCATTCCAACGCACATAAGAGTCTGAGTATTCTAGAAGTGGGATTAATTCTGGAATCACAGTTTCCGAACCTATTTTAGCCAGAGCTTCTGCTGCATTCCAGCACACATAAGAGTCTGAGTATTCTAGAAGTGGGATTAATCCTGGAATCGCAGCTTCTGAACTGCTATGCTCATCAGAGTCTGAGTTTTTTCGGATAATTAACGCCTCAATCGCAGTTTCCGAACCGATTTTCCCCAGAGCTTCTGCTGCACGACTACGCACATAAGAGTCTGAGTCTTCTAGAGATTGAATCAACTTCTTAACTGGAGTTTCCGAACCGATTTTCCCCAGAGCTTCTGCTGCACGAATGCGCACATCAGAGTCATAGTCTTCTAGGAGTCGAATTAATCTCTCAATCGCAGCATCCGACTTTGTTAACCCCGCCAAATAAACCTTAACCAACACAGGCAACTCCAAACCCTCAACCTCCACAAACGCCAACTCCTGAAAACTCCCTTGCACCTCTCCCACCAACCTCGCCCCCAAAAACCAATCTACCTCTAACGCCAACCTTACCACCCGCACCGCCAACGCTTCATCCTCCACTAACCCCAACATCAACGCCACAACTTCCGTCCACTTCAAATAATTCAAATATTCCCACTGCAACTCATAATCACTCAAACCAGACGACTGCCACAACAACCTTTCCGCCGTATAATACTCCTGCAACAATTGATGGCGAAACGAAATCTGACCATCATCTCCCACCTGAATCAAATGATGCTCCAATAAATCCTCCAACCAACGCATCGCACAGTCAGTCGGAGCTACCACCTCCCCTCGCAAAAACTCCGTCAACACCTCCTCAGCTTTTTGGCGAGAAATAGCAACCATAATCTCAGTTTTCGACTCCCCATTCGTCATCACCCACGCCAACTCCTGCAATAACCTATCCCACCAACGTCGAGAACTTTCATCAACCGGAACATCTTGCTTCAGACGACTACGATAACTCTGAGTAAAACTCCGAAACACCAACCCCAAATTTGCAGGTATTACCTTGTTATAACCAAACACCGAACACAACATCAACAAAAACATCGGAGTTTCCCCCAACTCCCGCAACCTCCCCTGCAACTGCTGCCATAAATTTTCACCATGCTCAGGCAAATAAGCACTGACAAACTCCCGCATTTGAGATTCTGTCAGAGGCAGCATTTCCAACCTTTTCTCAATCCCCAAATCTCCCCCCAGACTCAAATCTCGCGTCGTAAACACCATGGCAGTGTTGGGGTAGTCTTGCCGAAACATTCTCACCTGTTGTCGTGCCGCTTCCGATGCCATCTCGTTAAACCCATCGAAGAGGAGCAAAAGGGGAGTGTAGGGAGTGTGGGAGGTGTGGGAGGTGTGGGAAGTGTGGGAAGTGTGGGAGGTGTGGGAGGTGTGGGGGGTGTGGGGAGTGTGGGGTGTGTGGGGAGTGTGGGGAGTGTGGGGAGTGTGGGAGGTGTGGGAGGTGTGGGGAG